>JBIKIA010000156.1:0-9503 GCA_044361885.1 Prosthecobacter sp.
CCGCCGAGAAGGATGGAGGCGAGGAGGGGTGCGTATTTCATGGGGTGTGTTGGTTCAGTTCGAGGCGAGATGGGCGGCGAGTCGGTCGAAGTTCTCTTCGTTGGCGGGAACGCAGATGCCTTTGAGCGTGTCGCAGAGCTGAACGGTTTCAAAGGCCATGCGCCAGGTGAGAAGGGTGCCGCCGTTTTCCTCAGCCAGCGTCATGGTCATGCGGAAGTGCGGCATGCAGGTGTGATCATAGACGATGCGCTCGTTCGGCACGATCTCGACAAAGGTGCTCTCATTTGGGTAGTCCGTGCCATTGGGGCCATGGAAGGTGAAAACCCACTCGCCGCCGACGTGAAAGTCGAACGTCTCGAAGGTGCTGGTGAAGCCGTTCGGACCAAACCATAGCGTGAGCTGCTGGGGATCACTGAAGGCTTCAAAGACACGCTGACGTGCATGCGGGAAGAAGCGCGAGCTGACGAGTTCGTTGGGAGCGTGCGAGTTCATGCGGCATCTTTCGTGCAAAGCTCCACGAGCTGATCAAAGGCCTTGCCCCAGCCTTCCATGAAGCCCATGGCGGCGTGTTTTTCGGCATTCTCCTTCGTCCAGTGCATGACACGGGCGGTGTAGCGGGTTTTGCCGCCGGGGAGTGCCTCAAAGGTGACGACGGCGGTGAAGAAGGGATTCGGATTTGGCTCCCAATTCGGCAGGTAGCCGTCGGTGAAGACGAGCTTTTCGTTCGGCACGATTTCGAGGAAGACGCCGATGTTGGGAAACTCTTCGCCTTCGGGACTGCGCATGGTTGTCTTGCAGGTGCCGCCGGGGCGGAGGTCGATCTCACAGGAGGTCGTGGACCACGGCTTCGGCGTGAACCATTGCACGAGCAAATCCGGCTGCGTCCAACCGGCGTAGAGTTTTTCACGCGGCACGTCGGTCTCGCGAACGAGGACGAGTTCGCGTTCAGACAATGGGGATTCGATGGGAGCGGGCAGCGGCATGAGCTTAAAGGATGGGGCGGTTGAGTTCGGTTTCGAACTTGGAGTCGTCCTGCGTCTTGTTGGGATCGGTGAGGTAGCGTTCCCAGAGGTTGGGCGCAGGTTGGTGGCCTGCGGCTTCGATTTGGTCCATGAAATCGCTCCAGGCATCACCAAGGCCTTCATAGGGGCCAGTGTAGAGAGTGCGCACAATTTTGGCGGCGGGCAATTCTCCGGATTTCGCACGGCCCACGGGCCGCAAGGCAGAGGTGACGGGCACGCCGACCTCGAAGTTGAAGGTGTCCGGCGTCATGTCGAAGTGATGGGCGAAGACCGGTCCCGCAGGCCCCACGCCTTGTGAGCGTGCGGCGGCGATGACCTCCGCGATGGCGGGCCCCATGACGGTTTGGATTTCGTCACGTGGGCAGGTGACGTGAATGACCGCAGCGGGCTGGGCCTCGGTTTGCAAGACCGTGAATGGGGAGAGCATGGTGAGAGAAAATGACGAATGACGAATTCAGAATGACGAAGGAATGTCGAAGTCCGAATGACGAAGGTTGCCGCACATTTTCTCGCAGTCCATGAACATACCGACGACTTTGCCGATGAAGGGTTTCTTGCTCTGCATGGCCCAGGTGACCTTGGTGCCGGCGCCTTCGGGGACGAAGGTGAACTGCACGTCGCTGGAGCCCGCGAAGGGGCGGACGAAGTCGAGCTTCATGCCGACTTTTTCGTTCGGCTTGCTCTCGACGAGGGTGGTGCTGCCTTCGCCGACTTCGTCGTTGCCGGACCATTTGTAGATGGCACCGACGCCTTCCTTCGGGCCTTCGAGGGTCTTTTTCATGGCGGGATCGAGCTTGGACCACGGGGACCAGGCGTCCCACTGGCTGAAGTCGTTGACGACTTTGAAGATGGCCTCCGGTGGTGCGGCGATGGTGGCGCTGCGGCTGATGTTCATGTCGTCGGACTGAAACGTGGCGGCGATGAGGATGATGGCAATGACGGCGACGAGGCCGAGGAGCAGTTTCTTGATCATGGTGTGTGGTTTGGGTGTGTTGAGGTTGGGGGAATTATTTGCCAAAAAGCCCGTCCACATAGCTGCGGGCGAGCTTCAAGTTGTGACGAATCAGTTGCTGCGATTCGCAGGCCTTGCCGACGAGCATGGAGCCCTGCCACAGGCTGTTGAGGAACCACGCGACGGCTTTGGGATCGAAGTCGGAGGCCGGTTTGTGCTTCTTTTTCGCGGCGGCGAGCATTTTGGCGACGTTGTCGGTCCAGCTTTGCAATTCCTTGGCACAAGCGGCCTGGATGACCGGATTGGTGGCGGCGAGCTCCTGCGACATCATACCGACCATGCAGACGCAGGCTTCATCCTTGCGCAAGGTGAAGCCGGTCATGATGTCGAGCATGGCGTGGACTTGCTCCATTGGGTCGAGGGCGGCGTTTTGCCAAGCGGCGTTGTAAAGTGACGCGCCCATCTGCCCCCACCACTCCACGGCGGCTTTGCCGATGGCTTCCTTGCTCTCGAAGTGGTGGAAGAAACTACCCTTCGTCATCCCGGCCTCTTTGCAGATCAAATCGACCGAAGTGCCGGCAAAGCCCTGTTTCAGCATCAGGCGCACGGTGGCGTCGATCAACCGCTGCCGGGTTCCGGCAGGATCTCGTTCACGCTTTTTGCTGGCGACTTTCTTGGGCATACAAACCGGTCGGTATGTAATTAATCTGGGCCAGATGTCAAGAAGCAGTCCGGGCCTGAAAAGCACCGCCGTCAGTCCATGAACTTAAAACTTCAGCATCTCACCCACAGGCAGCGGCTTGTTCTGGCGGATGGACTCTTCGGCCACAAGGCACAGCCCAGCGCTCCAGAGTCCATCGAGGCCAGTGGCGGCGGGTTTCTTGCCCGTGCGCACCATCTCGACGCATTGGGCGATCTCCTCGCGCAGCTCAAAGACTTCGCCACTATGCTTTTCAAGCTTCACCGTTTCGAGGTTCTCACCGTCGAAGACCTTGAGGAAGTATTCAGGCTCCAGGGTGCGGTCGAGAGCGCCGCTCCAGGCGGCCCAGAGAGCGCCTTTAGTGCCGCTGACTTTGACAGTTTGATGATGCTCAAAAGCAGCGAGCGTCTGCGACACGACCGCATAGCTGCCATTGGCGTATTTGAAAATGGCGCTGAAGTTATCAAACAACGTCGGACGCTGTGGATCGCGCGAGTTCGCATACGCATGAAGCTCCACCGGATCGCCACTGCTTTCCAAATACCAGCGTGCGAGATCGAAAAAATGGATAGGCTCCTCCAGCACCCAGGAGCCGACGCGACTCTGATCGTAACGCCAACCACTGGCACCGAGGCGGTAAGGTTTCCGCGAAAGCTCGACGAGAACGTATTGCGGATCACCGATGGTGCCCGCGTCGATGATCTCCTTGATGCGGCCCCATTGGCTTGAAAGGCGCAGCTCATGCCCTACGGCAAGATGCACGCCGTATCGCTGTGCTGCGGCGACGATGGCCTTGCAGTCGTCGAGCGTGATGGCCATCGGCTTCTCCAGCAGGACGTGTTTGCCCTTCTGCATCGCTGCTAGCGCGATCTCGCGGTGAGTGTGGCTTGGCGTGGCGATGTCGATGATGTCGAACTCGGCCTGCGTGATCATTTCCAGCGCATCTGCGAAGATCTGCGCGGCGGGGTAAAGCTGGCGCGCTTCGACACGCGAGACCTCGGAAGGCGCGGTGATCGCGACGAGGTTGGCATCCGGATTTCCAGCGATGGATTGGGCATGAAATTTGCCCCAGGCGCCGAATCCGGCGAGGGCGAAACGAACGGGTGAAGACATATCAGCGGCGAGGTGCGGTAGTGAGAGGAGTGACGGGATCAGGAACGCGGCGTCCTTGGAGTTCATTCAAGCGACACGTCGGCAGCTTTGGCAGCACATGCTTTGCAAAGAGATCGCACTCGTCGAGATGCGGGTAGCCGCTGAGGATGAAGGCGCGCATGCCCATGTCCATGTAGCGGTTGAGTTTAGCGAGGACTTGATCGGGATCGCCAACGATGGCGCTGGCGCAGCCGCTTCTAGCTAGGCCGATGCCACTCCAGAGGTGGTCCTCAATGTAGAGGTCCTTCGATTGAGCACGGAGTTCGTCCTGGCGTTTCACGCCAGCGCTCTGGCTGTCCTGGGAGCGGGCTTTGATCTCGGCTCCCTTGGTGGCATCAAGCTTGGAGATGAGGCGGTCGGCGGCGGCTCGGGCTTCGGCTTCGGTTTCGCGGACGATGACATGCGCGCGGAAACCGAAGTCGATCTTACGGCCATAGGCAGCAGCTTTTTCGGACATGACGCGCATGGTTTCGGCAATGCGGTCCTCCGTCTCGGGCCACATGAGGAAGACATCGCAGTGTTTTGCGCACAGGTCCTGCGCAGCAGGCGAGATGCCGCCGAAGTACATGAGCGGGCCGCCGTTTTGCTGGTAGGGCTTGGCGGGTTCGGTGGTGGGGAGGGAGATTTGATAAAACTCACCTTTCCATTCAAAAGGGCCGTCGGTGCGCCAGAGTCCTTGCAGAATCTGGATGATCTCGCTGGCACGGGCGTAGCGGACTTCATTGCTCTCCTTTGTTCCAGGCATGTCGGAGGAGATGATGTTGATGCACAGACGGCCTTTGGCGATGTGATCCACCGTCGCCAGTGCCCGTGCTAACATCGGCGGCCAGACCTCGCCCATGCGCAGGGCGACGAGTTGATTGATCTGCTGGGTCTGCGGAGCCATGGCGGCGGCAAAGGCCAGCGCGTCCTGTCCAGCGATCCATCCGGAGGGCAGAAGGATGTTTTGGTAGCCGAGGGCATCCGCCTTCTTCACGATTTCGCCGCAATGCTCGTAATTGGAGCGCAGAGAGCCGTCGGGCACGCCGAGGAACTCGTAATCGTCGGAACAGAGGGCGGAGAACCAAGCGACCTCACACTGACGGGCGGCGGTGCGGATGGAAAAGGCGGGGGGCATGGCTAGATAATGCGCTTTCGAAAAAGGTGGAGCGCCCCGCCCGCAATCACAAGTCGAATCAAGGCGACTTTACCACGTTCCAGTCTTTGAAGGCGCCATTCATTTCCTCACGCACCAGCACTCGGAGCTTCTGGCGAGCGCGATGCAGAGCCACGCGTTGAGCCCCGGAACGTGCATTTTCACTCTCCGCATCCAGCAGGCAGGGGCCGATCTCATTCCACAAAGAAGCCCGAGTTTGCAGACTCAGCCGATCAAGCGCGTCGCTGAGGCACTGCGCCAGCCAGGGGCGATCTGCCTCAGTAGCAGGCGTGATGTGGGTGGGCAGTTGGGGGACGTTTTCATCCTCCAGCGACACCGCCACTTCCAGCGCGCCGCGACACTGACGACGAGCATCGCGCCAACGATTGATGATCACATGACGCAGCCGGAGGAAAAGGTAGGAAGCCTGTGCCTCGACGGGCAAGTTTGCCAGATACTCGATCAACCCACGACGAGCCAGGGAGAGAAACACATCCTGCACGACATCCTCGGCCTCGACCGGCGCACAGCCCCGCTGGCAGGCGGCTGCGTGCAGACGCCGCCAATGCACACGACAAAAACAGTCGAGTGTGTTCGAGGTCGGGCCATTGCGGTTCATCGTGCGGGGAGGCTGAGGGATACGGGGTGGAGGAAGTCTGGGAAGTCTGCCAAATGACTAAAGCAGTCACACAGCCGTGCAATTCTACTAAAGGAGGATAGGCGGCCCAGCTTCATCTGTGACACCCCCATGCAAGCGGCGGCCTGTAAATGCCGTGTGTGCAAAGCGGACCTTTTTTGTTAAGTCTGTGTAAATCTCATCCCCATCGGCTCCCCTGCCCCGCTAGACTCCACCTCATGCCTCCCGAACCCGCCTCCTTTCAAGACGGCCTCACTCATGTCCTCGTCATTGATGACGACCGCAAGCTCGCGGGCCTCATCCGCGACTACCTCACGCCGCTCGGCTACGCCGTGGAGCTCATCCACACCGGCCCCGAGGGAGCTGAGCGCGCCCTCGCCGCACCTTGGCACGCCATCATACTCGATCTCATGCTGCCCGGCTGCGATGGCTTCGAAGTGCTGAAGCGCATCCGCGCCAAGTCAGCGGTGCCCATCCTCATGCTGACCGCCCGTGGCGAGGAGGCGGACCGCATCGTCGGCCTGGAGATCGGCGCGGATGACTACCTACCGAAGACCTTCTCCACCCGCGAGCTGCTCGCCCGCCTGCGTGCCGTCACCCGCCGCTCCACCATCGCCCAGACCGCCGTGCCCGCCGAGGCCCCGATCAAAGAACTCGTCGTCGGCACCGTGCGGCTGAATCTCGATGCCCGAGTCGCCACGCAAAACGATCAAGTGCTCGTGCTCACTCCGGTGGAGTTCGACATCCTCACCGCACTCATGAAGTCCCGAGGCCGCATCAAGTCCCGCGAGGCCCTCATCGAAAACCTGCGCGACCGCGAATACGAGGTCTTCGACCGCAGCGTCGATGTCCACGTCGCCGCGCTTCGCAAGAAGCTCGGCGACGACGCCCACCAGCCCCGCTACATCCGCACCGTCAGGAGTGCGGGGTACATGTTCATCAATCCTGATGCGTAGGTTAAGATGGGACGATTCCGTAGCCCGACCCAGTCGGAATGTGCCGGAAAAACCACTTGCCGCAGGGCGCTTCGCCCCTACCATGCGCGCCCTTCCGCCCGGCCCCTGTGTCAGGTGGGAGTTTTCAGCAAACCATCCACCCGCCGGTCTCCCGGATCAAGGCTCACTGCCTTGAGCGCCCGTCTCGCTGAGCGACGCGTGCGGAAGACAAGCACCTCAACTAACTACATGTCCCAAATCCTCGCCGAACTCGTCGAAGCTGGTGTCCACTTCGGTCACCAGACCAAACGCTGGAATCCGAAGATGAAACCCTTCATCCTCGATACCCGCAATCAGATCCACATCCTCAACATCGAGGAGACCGTCAAGCAGATCGATGTCGCCGCCAAATTCCTGGCGGAACTTGCCAGCAAAGGCAAGCGCATGCTCTTCGTCGGCTGCAAACGCCAGGCTCAAGAAGCCATCCGCGAAGCGGCTGAAGCCTGCGGCCAGTTTTACGTGAATCACCGCTGGCTCGGTGGCACCCTCACGAACCTCGAAACCATCCGCAAGAGCGTCGCCCGTCTCGCCTACCTCGAAGAAATCGAGAAAAAGCCCGAGTTCAAAGCGATGTCCAAGAAGGAACTCGCCTCCCTGAACCGCGAGCGTATCAAGCTCGAGCGCAACCTGCGTGGTGTCCGTGGCATGGAAAAATTCCCTGACGCCGTCATCATCGTCGATGCCGCCCGCGAGCACATCGCCGTGCATGAGTCCCGACGCCTGAAGATCCCGATCGTGGCCCTCGTGGACACGAACGCCGACCCGGACAAGATCGACTACCCGATCGCCGCAAATGACGACGCCATCCGCTCCATCCGCATCATCCTGCAGAAGCTGATCGACCCCGTCATCACCGCCACGGCTGAGCTGAAGAAGTAACCCTTTCCCCCATTCATAGACCTATGGCAGAAATCACCGCTAAAACAGTCATGGCCCTGCGTGAAAAGACCAACGCAGCCATGATGGAATGCAAAGCCGCACTCAAGGAAGCCGATGGCGACTTGGAAAAGGCCGAAGTCATCCTCCGCAAAAAAGGCACCATCAAGGCCGAGAAGAAAGCTGACCGTCAGACGAAGGAAGGCATCATCGCCTCCTACATCCACATGGCAGGCCGCATCGGCGTGCTCATCGAAGTGAACTGCGAGACCGACTTCGTCGCCCGCAATGAGATCTTCCAGGCCTTCGTCCGTGACATCTCCCTCCACATCGCCGCCGCGAACCCCAAGTTCCTCGGCCGTGAAGAGATCCCGGAATCAGTCCTCGCCACCGAGCGTGAAATCGCTCTCGACCAGGTCAAGGGCAAGCCCGAGGCCATCGCCGAGAAGATCGTCCAGGGCAAGATCGACAAGATCTTCTCCGAGCAGTGCCTCTATGAGCAGGCCTTCATCAAGAATCCCGACATCACCATCGCCGACTTTGTGAAAAGCAAGATCGCCGAACTCGGTGAAAACCTCGTCGTCCGCCGCTTCGTGCGCTACGCCGTGGGTGAAGAGATCTGATCCAGGCAAGCCTCAAAAAGCCTTCGAGAGGGCGGACGCGAGTCCGCCCTCTTTTTTATTGCAGCGCAGCCACCAGGGAATCACGCGCCACCAGGATGCCTTTGTAGCGCACCACGGGCTCAGGCATCGTCATCAAAGCGCGGGCGATGCGGGCGCTCATGCCGGGCAGCGCGGCCACCTCATCCAGCCGGTGGCAGGTGACGCGGATGCCGAAGAGGATGCAGCGGCTCACAGAAAGCCGGGTGAGGTATTGATGCTCCAGGCGGATCCACGTCCCTTCAGGCCGCGCCGCCGCAGTCAGCTTGGGCAAAGCACGTGAGGGGTGGTGGTTCAGCTCGTCATCAGCCGCCAGCCCCCAGTTCTCCCGCTCCCAGGCTGCTCCGGCATCCAGCCGTGAAAGGAAGGTATGGATACCCCCGCCGATCTGCGTTTGCAAGCCAGGCACAGGCTCATGCACACCACTCATCGGCAGGCCCAGCTTCTCAGGCAAAGACCACACGGAGGGAAACACCACCTCTCCAGCGAGTGCGGTGGGCTCCGCCTCCAAGCCCGCAGACATCAGCACCCAGTCAGGCTCCGGCTGGGCGGAGAATCCGCGCATCCAGGCCTGTGCCTCATCACGCGCTTCAGCGCCCTCGGGAAGACAAGCCTCATAGCACTCAGGCGACTCGATGAGCCACCGCTGACGCTCTTGGACCAAACGGCCCGATACATCCCATGTGCTCCAAAAACGTGCAGCATCACCAGGTCGTAAGCCCATGCTGAGTCGATAGTCGGCGTCAGGAAACAAGCGCTGCCAGTCGGGGTGCATGGCGCGAGAAGTTGGAAGATCAGCCGGCGACGAGCTTGCCATCTTTGATGATCAGGCGGCGGTCGCCACGCTGGGCGAGGGTTTGATCGTGGGTGACGACGACGAGGGTCTTCTTGGCCTCATCGACGATCTTCAGGAGCATGTCGATAACGCCCGCGCCGGTGGCGGCGTCAAGATTGCCGGTGGGCTCGTCGGCATAGAGGATGCCGGGGTCGTTGATCAGGGCGCGTGCAATGGCGACGCGCTGCTGCTCGCCGCCGCTGAGCTCGGTGGGGAGGTGGTCGAGACGTGGGGTGAGGCCGACGCGGTCGAGCAGCTCACGGGCACGTGCCTCGGCCTTGCGACCGCCGATCATGGCGGGGAGGCAGACGTTTTCCAAGGCGGTGAGCTCGGGGAGGAGGAAGTAGTGCTGGAAGACGAAGCCCATGGTGCGGTTGCGCATCTCGGCGCGGGCTTTGGCTGCACCGTGGTAGAGGGAAGTGCCATGCACGAGGACGTCGCCCTGGGTGGGCTTTTCCAGGCCGCCGAGGACGTAGAGCAGCGTGGTCTTGCCCGCGCCGGACTGGCCGCAGAGGAAGACCTTCTCACCCGCCTGGACCT
>JBIKIA010000366.1:0-5142 GCA_044361885.1 Prosthecobacter sp.
CATGCCCGCCGAGGTGGTAGGTGCGGTGGACATCGGTGGCGGTGAGGGGAGCGGCGGTCTGGCTCATGAGTGGGAGAGTTTCTTCTGATCCAAAGCCATGCGTCCAAGCGCAAGCGCGCCAAGGAGACCGGAGCGGGCACCGAGACCGGGGGAGACGATGAAGTTGTCGATATCGCGGCCTACCTGGGGGATGAGAAGGTAGTTGTTCAGGTGGCTCATGAGCTTGCCACGGATGAGGGGGATGAGCTGGGGCTGCTCCATGACGCCACCGCCGAGGATGATGCGGCGCGGGGAGAGGGTGAGGGTAAGATTCATGAGCGCATGCGCCATGACATCGGCGATCTCTTCCCAGGCAGGATGATCCAGGGGCAGTGTGTCCGCGCGCACGCCCCAGCGTTTGGCGATGGCGGGGCCGCTGACGTAACCTTCGACGCAGCTTTTATGAAACGGGCACTGGCCCTCGCGCTGCACGGCGAGACTGTTCGTCGGCGGTGGCACGACGAGATGGCCGATCTCGGGATGCAGGGCACCATGCAGAAGCTGGCCATTGACGAGGACGCCGCCGCCGACGCCGGTGCCGACGGTGATGTAGATGAGGGGGTCGATCCCCTGCCCTGCGCCCCAAAGGTATTCGGCGAGCACGGCGGCATTCACATCGGTGTCAAAGCCGACGGGCACTTTGAAGCGGTTCTTCAGCCGGGTGACGAGGTCGGTGTGCTGCCAGCCGGGTTTCGGCGTGGAGGTGATGTAGCCGTAGGTCTCGCTCTGCGGATTCAGATCCACCGGACCGAAGCTGCCGATGCCGATGGCGGCAAAGGGGCCGTGCTCGGCCTTGGCTTTCGAAAGCCAGCGGCTCACGGACTCCAACGTCTCATCGGGCGTGGTCGTGTCGATGCGTTGGGTGTCGAGCACTTCATGGGGCCCGCGGCCGATGCCGCAGACGAACTTGGTGCCACCCGCCTCAATGGCGGCGATGAGGGGTTGGTCACTCATGCAGGGCGAACGGCGGCGGAGTCACGGATGCCGAGGCTGGCGTAGATTTCGCGCGTGGCCTGGGATTTGTTCAGTGTGTAGAAGTGGATGCCATCAACACCGTTTTCGAGAAGGTCGCGGCACTGCTCGGTGGCGTAATGCACGCCCACACGCTGTACTGCCTCTTCATCACCCCCGCAGCGCTGGATGGCGCGGAGGAGCTTGGCTGGATAGCGCGCGCCTGCGGCCAGCTCGGCCATGCGCTTCATGCCGCTGGCGCTGGTGATGGGCATGATGCCGGCGATAATGGGTGCGGTGATGCCCGCGAGGCGGCAGCGGTCGCGGAAGTCGAGGAAGTCGTGGTTATCAAAGAAGAGCTGCGTGCAGATGTAGTCCGCGCCTTCATCGCACTTGGCTTTGAGGTGATCCATCTCCTGCACGCGGTTCGGCGTGGTGGGATGTCCCTCGGGAAAACCGGCGACGCCGATGCCGAAGCCGCGCTTGTCGGGATGAGCGCCGCTGTCGTTGAACTTCTTGATGAAGCGCACGAGGTCGGCGGCGTGCTGGAAGGCGTCCTTCTTCCGGTCATAGCCTTCGAGGTTGCGCGGTGGGTCGCCGCCCAGAGCGAGGATGTTGCTCACGCCTGCTTCGGCATAGCGTTCCAGGATGGAGGCGATGTCGGCTTCACTGTGGCAGACGCAGGTGAGATGCGGGACGGGGTCAAGCGAAGTGGTCTTCTTCATGCGCACCACGAGGTCATGCGTGAGCTCGCGCGTGGAGCCGCCGGCGCCGTAGGTGACGCTGACAAAAGAAGGCTTGTAGATCTCCAATTCACCAATGGTCTGATAAAGCGCCTCAAAAGCCTCGGCAGACTTGGGGGGGAAGAACTCGAAGGACAGCGTGGGCCGCTGCTGGCTGAGGATGTCGGCGATGTGCATTCGGAAGGGCCGGGTTATAAAAGCGGGGAGGCAGGGACGCAACCCCGGAGGCTCAGCGATGCCCTGTAAAAAGCTCAGGGCGGACCACCCGGTCCGCCCTGAAGTTTTTCGAAGGTTTCCAACAGCCAGAAGGTTACCATGAAGAGAAAGTTTCGGTAAGTGGCAGGCCGCGAGGCGCTTCCGTTACCTGCGTGCATTCTGCCACATCTGGAAACCGATGCGTCAGGGGGTGGTAAGTGAGTTGTAAGGCGATTGTCAGATCGCGTTTTTTTCAGAATGGGTAACCCAGTTTCTGAAACATCTGACCCGTCTCCTCCTCGACCTGATCCACTGAGCGACCATCCAGGAGGATGTCGAGATGCTTGATGCAAACCGCGCCTGGGTTCGTGCGCTCAGGCGGCAGTGGTGGCTCCGGGGCCTGCGGTGGAGACACTGGCGGCGTCAGATTTGACGGGAAGGAGATCTTTCCATCTCCGATCTGCTTCACCCCAGGCTTCAAAAGGAATGCCTTCATCTCCGTGGCATAAGCGTCGTAGGCAGGTCGCAGTTTTTCCAGCGCAGTGGTGTATTGATCCAGCGCCTTCCAGAAAGGCGGCCACTTCGGAATCTCGGCGTGGATGGCGTCGAAGTATTTCTTCAGTGGCAAGCCATCACGATCACGCACGAAGAAGTAAGTCAGCAGATGACCGGAGTGGTAGTGACTGGCGATGTCAGCCAAGTTAGGCTCGATCAACTGACGCGGTGCGGTGGAGGTTGACGACGGCGCAGATTCTTCAGGCATGAGAAAGCTCGTCATGGGATTGGGTCGCGTAATGTCTGTGGTCAGCGTCCACACCTTCTTCACGCCGACCCAGCTGGGTTTCGGCTGGGAAATGGCGAACAGGCCGCGTCGGCGAGATGGCTTTGCCAGCTTGGTTTCGAAGATGCTGCCATCCTCACTCAACTGGAACACACCACCCCGATAAGGCAGATTGGAGGTGTATTCCGCCAGTCCCTCCACCAGCCAGGCTGGCATGTAGGGCACGTATTCGTGCATCATCTGGTGGGTGATCTCGTGCGTGATGGTGTCGTTGTTGATCTCCCCTTTGCGGTAATACGCACCACCTGCACCCGGCTGGTCCGAGATGCCCAGCTCGCCAAAGGGGATGCGGAAGACTTTGTCCTTCAGGGAATACACCCCGGCTGACCACGATGGCGCGCCCGTGGCGAGGTATTGCTGCCGCGTCTCGTAAAGCTCAGCCTGAAACTTGGTTCGGCCTTCCTCCGGCTTCGGCTGGATGCCCCAGGGCATGAGCCGCACGAGCTCGTAGGTGCTTTCAAAGGCACGGCACACGTCCTTCATCAGTGCCACGCCGAGCTTCGCGGTCGTCTTGAACTGAAAGTGCCCTGACTCATAGAGACAGTTGCCCGGCTCTTCACGCACGACGCGGATGGTGGTGTAAAGCAGAGGCTCCTTCACCTGATCCGGCATCCGACGCTTCTCAGCAGGCACGCGGCTGGCATTGCTGGCGGGTGCAGGCTGAATGCGAATCCACGCCTGATCCTCCGCCGAAAGGCTGGCAAGCGGTACAGATGCCTGCTTACCCTCCGCGAGCATCAGCTTCACCTGCCCCGCACTGACTCCGCCAAACTCAGCCTGGATCGTCTTCCCGGAGCTGTTCGTCCAAGTGCGCGACTCTGCCTGAACCTGGGCCACCCCCAGAACAAGCCAGAGCCACAACGAAATCCGCTTCATGCCCTAGGCTAAGAAGCATTCGTGCCGGGAAGCAAGGATGATTTCTCTCACCTACCGGTGACGACGAAAAAGCCAGAGGCTCACGCCTCTGGCTTTGAGTTTGAGAAGTCAGATTGATCCGCTCCGCGCTTACGGCACGACGACTTTCGCATTCGCCTGGATGCCGCCGCTGAAGGTCAGCATCAGGGTCAACTGGCCATCGGTCAGGAACACTCGGCGGCCCAGGGCTCCACCGGTGGTGGTGCCATTCAGCAGCGCGGTGATCGCGGTCACGACCCGTGGGGTGCCGTTCACGCTGAGGGTATCACCCTCACGCACGGCCAGCTTCACGGCTCCGCTTTCGTTGATCACCCACAGGCCCGTGTCATTCGCTGTGGTCACTCCACCGACTCCGGTGGTCATGGTGGCCTGGAACAGTGGCTGCGCAGTGCCAGGTAGGGCGATTTGATTCAGCCTCAAAAAGGTGCTGCCAGTGACTCCAGGGGCTTCGCTGCCTTCTCTCGCCACAAGTTCGAGGCCGTTCACAGCGTGCTGTGCCCACAGGCCGACGTTGTTAACGTTGACGGTGACTCCTGCACCACGCAGTTCGCCTTTGACGAGGAACTCGTAGTCCCCGCCGCCGAGCACAAGGTCGCTGAAGTCGCTGAACACGACTCCCGCCGTGGTGCCTGGAGCGGCGTCGTTTTCGCGCAGTTGGAGCGTGAGCAAGCCGGGCGCGGTATCGACAAAGATACCGACGTTGTTCGTGCTGCTGACTCCCGCCAGCGTGTTGGTCAGCATCTGGCTGATGAAGCCGTAGTAGCTGCCCGTGTTGTCAAAGCCGGGGCTGCGGAAGCTACCCCACTTCGCCAGCGGAATGACACCCGGCGCGGTGGCGTAGGTGTCCGCGAGCTGCTGGCTGGTGCCGTAAGTGGCACCGAAGCCGGTGTCACTCGTGCCATCGAAGCTACCCACGACCACGCCGCTGGTGCCGTCGGTGAAGGTCACGCTGATGGTGACAAGGGACTCGCCGGTGGGGGCCACACTGATGTCTTTACCATGACCGGAGGAGGCATTGCTGGTCTCCAGGATGCTGAAGCTCTTCACGGCCTTCGTGGCTCCGTTGGCAGTCAGGCTCTGGCCCGTGCGCACCAGCGCGCGCAGGCCACCATTGGCATCCCAGCCGAAGAGCACGCTGCGTTTATCCACCAGGGTGCCGAGGAAGATGACGAGGTCGCCACTGATGGAGAAGTTGCCGAGGGTCTTCAGGTTGCTGCCCAGACCCACATCTGTGCCCATGCGGGCCACGAGTTTGAGCGTGCCATCGCTGGCATTGCTGAACAGGCAGCGGCTGTTGACGTTGGCGGTGATGCCCGCGCCGCGCACTTCACCGGTGAAGGCGATGTAGCCAGCTTCATTGATGACGGGAGGGCTGAAGCTGAAGTGGGTCACGCCTGGGAGTGAGGGAGCCGTTTGAGTATCCGTGGCGATGAGCACCAGCGGCTGGCCGACCATCAT
>JBIKIA010000373.1:0-5095 GCA_044361885.1 Prosthecobacter sp.
CATGCGCATCGCCTTTGACGAGGAAGATGGGGAGGTCATCGGCACCGCTTATGGCCTCGGAGACTGAACACGACAGAAATTTAGTGTTCCCATTTGCCTGATTTCAGGTTTCAATCGTCCTCCCCCACCCACCCATGCGCCACATCCTCGCCCTCTTCGTCCTCCTCGGCACGGTCTGTGCCCACGCGCAGTATGATATTTCCCTCAAGCTGCCGCGCGCGAACTTCATGGCGCTCGAAGCCATCTCCGCCACGGTCAACATCACTAACCGCACAGGGGCCACTGCCGTCCTCGGCGGGCCTGGACGAGCCGACTGGCTGTCCTTTGAAATGACCACCAGCGATGGCACTGCCGTGGCGCAGATGGATGTGGACGGCTCCGAGATCGTGCAGGTGCCTGCCGGCGGCACGGTGCAGCAAAAGATCGTCGTCACCAAAGCCTACGCCCCATCGGAAATGGGCAATTATGCCCTCAAAGCCCGCGTCTTCCATCCCCAGTCCGGTGACTACTTCGAGAGCAATCGCGCCCGCTTCAGCATCATCGAAATCAAGCCCATGTGGGAGCGCAGCTTCGGCGTGCCCGAGGGCATGAAGGATGCGGGCAAAACCCGCCGCTATGCCCTCTATACTTTTCGCGACTACGAGACGACCTCTCTGTACTTCCGTCTCATCGACGACAAAACCGGTGACCGGCTCAACACCTATCGGCTCGGCCCGCTCAGCATGATCCATGATCCGCAGATCACGCTCGACATGAAGAACCATCTGCAAGTCGTCTTCATGGCCCAGCCCCATGTCTTTGCCCATGCCGTCGTCGGCCCGGACGGGCAGCTCATCAAGCTCTCCTACTACAACGATGAAAAGGCGGGCCGCCCCATCATGCAGCAGACCTCGAAGGGAGAGATCAAGATCGCGGGTGGAACCTACTTTGATCCGAGCAAGCCGGACGAGATGGAGGGCAAAAGGGTTGGTGGGAAGAACATCTCCGAGCGTCCGCCGGGACTGTGAACTCAGTTCAGGCCGAATGTGCAGCAGCAGGGCAGAGGCTTGCGCATAAAAATGCGGCTGACCTTCGGCTTCGGTTGCTGGGCCAGGGCTGAGTCGAAAAGTAGCACGACGCGAAAGCCCTGCACGCCATCTTCACGTCGGACATGCAGGCACTGCACCACAAAGCCGCGCAGCATGACCCAGGGCTCATTGCCCACAGCAGCCAACAGAGCCTGCGGAAGCTCCGCCGTGCTCAGGCGCATTTGCAACTCCGCTCCGATCTGAAAACGATGGCGCGACCAGAAGGTCAGACTGGTGTCCGTGACCTCGCACATTTCCACAATGGCCTGCCCACCTCCGCCACGTTGCGGCGCGGAGGTGTCCTGCGGAGATTGGCCGTGATTTGCCATAGAACAGGAAAGATGAACCAGTCGGGGGACTGAGCTGGAAAGAAGGCACTCGGCCCCTTCTCGTCAAGCGGCGTGAGCGTGACATGTCACGCGGCACTCTCATCTCTGCATCAGTCGCCGCTCTTCGGGTCGAAGGCATCCCGCAGTCCATCGCCGAGAAAATTCAGCGCGAGTAGGCTCAGGGACATGAGCATTGCGGGGAAGGCGAGCAGCCACCATTTGCTCTCGATGGGATTAATGACCTGCGCGCCATCTTTCAGCAGTGATCCCCAGCTCGCGGCGGGGTCCTCAATGCCGAGGCCGAGGAAGCTGAGGAAGGACTCGTCGAGGATAACGGCGGGGATCGTGAGCGTGAGGTAGGTGAGGATGATGGTGCTGAGATTTGGCAAGAGATGCTTCTTTAAAATCTGCCAGGGGCTCTGTCCCATCGCGCGCGCGGCGGTGACGAAGGTCAGTTCACGCAGCACCAGCACCTGCCCGCGGATGATGCGCGCCATCGTAAGCCACTCCACGAGGCCAAGGCTGAGGATCATGACGACGATTTTTGAATAGGGCATCAGGTAGCGCGCACCTGTCTCGAGGCTGTTCCAGCCTGACTGCTGCGCGCCCAGCCGGATGCCATCGAGCCAGTCTTTAAACATGCCATCAAACGCGGCAATGAAGATCATGATGAAGAGGATGCGCGGCACGGCGTAGATGAGATCCACCACGCGCATCATCAGCGCATCGAGTCGCCCGCCGACGAAGCCGCTGATCATGCCGTAAAGTGTGCCGATGATGAGGGAGATGCCCGCACCAACGATGCCGACGCCGAGGGAGACCTGCGCGCCGGTGAGCAGTCGATAAAAGAGGTCCTGGCCATTTTTGTCCGTGCCGCAAACATGCGTCACAGGCGCATCGACGCCGGCGGACATGGGCGGCAGGAAGGCACCATTGCTCGTCGTTTTCAGAGCGGCAGGTAGGAAGAACGGCACGCTGAAAGCGATCAACACGATGACGGCCAGGAAGACAAGCGAGATCATCGCGGGCCGGTTCCGGCGGACGATGTCCCAGCCATCGGGGCGGGTGAGAGTGGATGTCTTGGGCGCGTCAGGCATGGAGTCGGATGCGCTTGTCGAGGACGCTGTAAAGCAGGTCCACGATGAGGTTGAAGACGATGAGCAGCGTGCAGTAAACGATCACCGCACCGCAGAGCGGGAAGACATCGCGATTCTGGATGGAGTTCACGAAGATGCTGCCCGCGCCGGAGATATTGAAGACCGTCTCGACGACCATGGAGCCGGTGAGCAGATGCGCCGCGAGCGGGCCGAGATACGTCACCACGGGAAGGATGGCGACCTTCAGCGCATGGCGCGCAAGCGCCTGAGTCTCGGTCAGCCCTTTGGCCTTCGCGGTGCGGAGGAAGTCGCTCTTCATCACATCAAGCAGGCTGTTTCTCATCAACCGTGCGACGTAGGCGATGTAAGGCGCGGAAAGACAGATGGCGGGCAGCACGAGATGCGAAACATTGCCCCAACCTCCGACCGGCAACCAGCGCAGCCAAAGCGCGAAGATGGCGATCAAGAACGGCCCGGTGATGAAACTCGGGATCGAGATGGCGACGAGAGCGCCAAACATCGCCGCCCAGTCGATGGGAGTGTCCCGCCGCATGGCCGCCAGCGCGCCGAGCAGCACGCCAAGCGTGCTCGCGATGACGAAGGCGATGCCGCCCAGCTTCAGCGATGACGGCATCTTTTGCGCCAGGATCTCCGCCACGCTCCAGTCGCGATACTTCGTGGACACCCGCAGATCGAGATGCGCGAGATCACTGAGGTAGGAGGTATACTGCTGCCAGAGGGTGCCGTTGAGTTTGTACTTCTCCTGCAGCGCCTGCTCGACCTTCGCGGAGCCGCCTTTTTCCCGATCAAAGGGGCCGCCGGGCAGAAGGCGCGTCAGCAGAAAGGTGAGCGACACGGCAAAGAACAGCACGAGGAAGCTGCTCAGCAGGCGGCGCAGGAGGAAGGCGGCCATGGGAGGGAGATCACTTCGCCTTTTCGATCAGCACGAAGCGATACTTCGCATCGTATTTGCCGCCGTTGAGGTCATCGCAGCATTTGCGACAGGCGCTGCCGCGACGGAATTTCCGCACGCGCTGGGAGATGACGCCGCAGTGCGCGCAGGCATATACGTAGTTCCGCTTCACCTGCCGGCGCGGCAGCGGCAGCGTGTGGCGCGCAGACTCGCCAGGGATGCCGAGATCGGCGCAGGCCAGCTTCCACTCACCGCCATGCGGCTCGATGCGCCTGCGACCTGCGCGATGGTAAGCGACGAGATGCGCGAGCTCATGGCGCAGGGTGCGCTCGGTCTGGCCTTCAAACTCGCGCAGGCGGGGATTTAGCTCGATGCGCCAGCTCGGGTAGGAGGCATAGCCAGCGGTGCTGCGGAGGCGTGGATTCCAGAAGACTTGCACCACTTTGGCCATGCCGGGAAGGTCGAGCTGGAGAAGCAACTCGCGACACGTCTGCGCGAGTTCTTCGTCGGTCGTGAGTTCCTTGATCGGCTCATCACTGCGCTCCGGGCGCGGTTCGGAACTCCTCTCGAAAAGGGAGCCGTCCGCAGGTTTCCACGGCGGCTGGGAGCCGAAGTCGAAGAAGAGCTGGGAGATTTTCCGCGCGAAGTTCATGACTCAGGCGTCACCGAGGTTCGGGGACTTTTTGAGAGGCGTTTGTTTACGGTCGCGGATGCGGTGCTCCTGATCACCCAGGGCATAGACCATGTCAGGGGCCACGCTTTCCATGAGAAAGACGTTCGCGCCGATGATGCTGCGCGCGCCGATGACGGTGTCACCGCCGACAATGGTCGCTCCAGCATAGATGGTGACGCTGTCTTCAAGGGTGGGGTGGCGCTTTTTCCCCGCGAGTGCCTGACCGGCGGCGAGGGATTTGGCGACGAGGCCGACGCCTTGGTAAAGCTTCACATGCGCGCCGAGCTGGCAGGTCTCTCCGATGACGACGCCGGTACCGTGGTCGATGAAGAAATGACTGCCGATCTCCGCGCCGGGGTGAATGTCGATTCCGGTGCGACCATGCGCCCACTCGGTCATCATGCGCGGCAGCAGGGGCACGCCGGCTTTGTACAAAAGATGCGCGCTGCGCTGGATGGCGATGGCCTCCAGGCCTGGGTAGGCGAGGATGATCTCTTCGAAGCTGCGCGCGGCGGGATCGCCATCGAAGGCGGCCTGCACATCGGTTTGCAGAAGCTGGCGAACTCCGGGCAGACGCACCATGAAGTCGCATACGAGCTTCATGGCTTCTTCGCGGTGGTTGTCACTCTTGCCATCGCTGAGTCGGAGGCTGCGGCGCACCTCAATGTTCAGCCGCTCGCGCATTCCGGCGACGCGCTCGTGGGTGAGGAGTTCGAGGTCCTGCGAGGACAGTGCGTCTTCAGAAAAGAAGCCGGGGAAGAGCACCTGCAATAGATCCTCGCAAAGCACCGCGATGGCGCGTTTGGACGGCAGGTTGCCGCTATCGACGTGATTGATCCCACCGACCTCGCAATACGAGGCCATGAGGCTTTGAACGATCTCTTCCTGTCTGCAATCCATGGGTTTATGGCGGCCATTTAAAGCCGGGATCAAGGCGATGGCAAACGAGCAGGCTGTGAACAACTAGGGCTGCGGCAAATTCGTGCTGGGGTTGGACGGCAAGGGGAGTCCAAGTT
>JBIKIA010000374.1:0-5087 GCA_044361885.1 Prosthecobacter sp.
CAGATGGAGTCGGAGTTGCGGCAGCTTTCGGATGAGTTCCAAACTGCGGCACAAAGGCCTGATGACCAGAACGAGCCATTATCCTTGGATGCCTTGGCCCGGCTCTATCAGGAATGGCAGGAAGAAAAAGCGGCGGGTGTTCAGTGTAACCATGCGGACATCCAGTTTCGTCCGCTGTTGAGCTGGGCACTCCGGCAGACCCCAGATGCCGAGGAACGGCGGAGGTATGTGGACATGTTTTTCCAAAACTTCGGAGACAACGCCAGCAAATGAACGCTGTGCCGCCAATCCATCCACAGCTTCCCCCACTTGTGCCCGACAACCAACCCGCTCGAAACACACCCTCCGTTCAAGACCTCCTTTTCGATGTGGACCAAGTCCCCATCGAAGCCACACTTGGCTCGAACGGAAACATCTCATCCCATGGTGCTACGGATGACGGATACAAAAGATCACCTCCTGCCCGCGCCTGCGGCGAGGCGCTCAAAGGTGGCGCGGAGGGCTCCGGTAGGCTGGAGCATGATGTTGTCGAAAACGCGCAGGAAGGTGCCGTTGTCTTCGAGAATAGCGTTTTCGGAGTGCAGGTCGATGACGGCGATATTGTCCGCCGGGCGGTAGTAGGCTGAAGGCTCCTCCATGCGTGCGGACGGGGGTTCGACGCGCACGAAGCCTGCGGCTTCCATGGCAGGCTTGATGGCGGTATAGGTGCCGGCGTAGGTGCCTTGGTAGTCGGGCTGCGAAATGATCAGCGAGACGTTACCGACGGGGTCGGCGATGACGCCATGGAGAACGATGTCGTCATGGAAGACCTGATTGTGCAGAGCCAGTTTTTCGAGGTAGGACGCCAGATCGGCGCGCTCCCGACTGATCATCCATTCATCGGCTTTGCCTTCATCCAGCGGCTGGTAGCCGAAGGAGGTCCCGTCTCCTTTGGTGATTTTGACCCAGCGGTTGGAGGCGTCGCGGAACACATGGTGTTCTGATCCTCCTAAATCGTTGACTCCATTAATCTGGTAGCGATCTGGAGCTTTTGTGAGCAGGATGCCGCAGTTGCGTGCCCAATCAATCAGGAGCGCTTTATCGCGGCGGCGTGCTTCAGCGAGTCGAGCCTTCTCATCTCCCGTAGGTGCCGGGCTTGAGCCTCGGCTTCCTCGATGGAACGTGGCAAGCGCTTGGAGTTGAGCTCGGCTGTTTCTTGCCTGGTCGGCAGCCGGGGGGTTGGCAATGGGGCGGCGTTTTCCATGGAGGTAGTCATCTATCGCGTGAACGCGGGCTTCTTCCAGAGATTTGCTCTCTGCGGTGGAGAAAGGCGGGTTCTGTGATGCGGGATGGAACATCATTTGTGTGCTGGGCGCGCCAAGGGTGTAACGGCGGATGAGGGATTCGGGGGCGTTGACGATTTCTGGGTGCTGAGTTTGGAAAGGTCCGTCACTGTCTCCGAGTGGGATGCCGCCGGGGCCGTAGCGGCGGGCGGGCGGTGGGGGCGGGGCGGCGTATTGCTGCGATCACCTTGTCGAGCAGGTCGGCCAGCGGCGGCGGGACGGGCTGGTGGACGGAGGGATTCAGCAGCTTCGAGGCTTCCTCCTGTGTGAGGACTTGGCGTGCGACGAGGTTGTGCTGCTCGATCAAGGTCTTCAATCGGCCGCCGTTGGCCCGTCCGATAGTCAAGTCCTGCTGGGGGGTCGGTTCCATAGTGAGGGGCTCCTGCGGGGGGATCAACGACGCCCTTTTAGATGATATCAACAGAAATCAATGCGGGGCCTTCGGCTGCCCGGATGTCTGATATGAGGCGGCATTCGATCCACTAAAAAAAAGGGGGTAGCGAATTGCTACCACCCCCTCGAACTGCCGGTGATTCTCGGGGCGGCAGGAACAAGGCCAGATCACCTCCTGCCCGCACTCGGGACCCGGATGATCTTTACGCCCATGGCCTGAAGCAGCGCTTTGCCCATTTGGCGGGTCTTTTCGTCCGATGGCTTTGGCGGCAGCAGTTCGGCAAACCGTCCTGAAAAACTGTCGGCGGCCATTTCCTCGGCATCGCCCAGGTTCCAGAACTTGCCGTTACCCAGACGATGAATCGGCAGAAGGCGGGTAATGTTCCCCTGCGGCGACTGCCCGATCAGCACCACCACCTCCTCACGGTCGTAAGACTCTGAGGGCGGAGTCTCTGCGTCGAAATTCTCGCCGGGCTTTGCCTTGGTAATCCAGGACTCCAGGATCAGCACGACAGCATCGGCACCATACGAGGCCGTGATCAGGCGGACCTTGTTGGCAAAGTCGTCCTTGGCACCCGTATCGCTCATCTTGTCCGGGCTGAAGAGGATGATGCCCTGCTCTGTCGCCGCCATCATCACCGGAGCCAGGCAGCCGCTCTTCTTCATGGTGAAACGAGCGTAGCGGTCGGCTTCGGCGAGGAGGTTTGGGAAGGTCATGCGGGTGCTTGGTCGTCAAAGAGGTCGCGGATCACGATTGCAGGGCCAGGCTTGGGCAGTGGTTTGCCATACAGTATTTCATCGCGCTTGATGTCGATCATCAGCAGTTCGGCATCATGGACGAATTGGACTTCTTTGAACACGCCAATTGATGCTGTTCGGCGGTTCGTCCAAGTCTTCAGCGCCGTTTGGGCAGCATCGTTGAGGCTTCTGAAAGTCTGCGTTTCATCACCGGCGAAGTGGCACGCCGTATCGAGGAGGCTTCGTGAACGTATGCCGATGCGCAAATCTTCATCGAGCATGATGGGAAGAAGATCCCTGTCAGCGCTGCTCCTCAATATTGGTTTCTTTAAATGGCAGAGTTGACGCAGCCTCAGTTCGTCCTTGGACGGATTGAGCGGCAGGTAAAGCACCGTGTCTTTGGGGAATAGGACACGGATTTCCTTTTCAGCATCAGCTGGTTCAAGGTCCTGTTCTGCCAAAGAAACCTGACAGACGACGTTCCTCCGAACTTTCATGGCCTCCGGGAGGCCTGACACTTCCCACTTTTTGCCAGTCCATTTCAGGGTGACGGAGTGCATAGGTGTCGTGCTCATGAGGGTTACTGCGGGTAAAAGACGTGCTGGCGGTGCCAGGACAGGAATGGGGTGTGCTGGGCGGTTATCCAGCGGAGTTTGAGGCCTAGGCTCAGAGAAAGCTTGGAGCGGGTCTCGGTGTCGAGCTTGGCGGAGTAGATGGGGTTGCCTTGGTCGTCGAAGGTCATGAGGCCTTGGTCGAAGAGGGCGTCGAGGTGGGCGCAGAGGAGGAAGCCGTTGAAGACATTGAGGCGCTCCTGGTCGGTGTCGCACTTGGCCCAGGGTTTGGCGTGGCTGGCGCGGAGGAGTTCGGGGATGGCGATGCCCGTGACGGCGCAGGCTCCACCCCAGTAGTCCATCAGAGCTGCGCGGAAGAGGTCCTGGCCGCGGCGCTGCTTGACGAGGGCGAGCACTTCGGTGGTGCTCGGTGGGTTGGCGTCGAGTTGGGCGATCTCGGCGGCGTAGTGCTCGGCGGCTTGGTTGGGGAGAGACATTGCCAGTTCGGCGGCACGGCGCAGCAGACGGCCCAAGGAGGCTTCGCCGGCGGCTTGGAAGCTGTCGCCGCCAGCGTGCTGCTCGGGCAGGCTGCGGATGAGTTCGGCGGTGGGCGGGCCTTGGGGGAAGGTCACCTGCCAGATCATGGCGGTGTCCTTCGTGGTGACGTGGGCCTCTGCCTTGTGGCGAGAAGAAAACATGACCACTCTCTCCGGTGTGCTCTCCCGCACGTTTTCCCAGCCGTGGGCGTAGCCGGCTTTTTCGATGAGGGTGCGTTCGAGGGTGTTCATGGTCGAGCGCGAAGAATCACGTTGTCAGTGCAGCCTCGACATTTGCCAGCCGATTCCACTCTAAGCCCCGACGGCTCCAATGTTCAGTGATGGCTTGCGTGAAGTTGGGATGGACCAGTTTGGCGCGGGCTTCCAGCCATTCGCTGTTCTCTTTTCGGATGACCAAACCCTCAAGTGGTCCCTCACGGAACCGACTGGTTGAGTGAAGCAGCAGTGGCTTCAATTCCTGCATGCTTGTCTTCCCGGCGAAAACGGCAGGAACCACGGGGAGCGAAAGTCTGGCGACCAATTCATTGCGCCTAGCAGTGCTCCAGAACCGACCGGATGACCTGTCGTAAACATCGAAGGCTAGAAACCAGTCCGGTAGTGTGAGGTAGTCGAGGGAGTGGCGGGCGCTGCACCACTCACCGAACAAGATGAGGTTGGAGCCTATCTCGTCGGCCATGGCTTCTTCCCGAAGTGGCAGCCACGAAGACAGGCGGGCAAACTGTCCGGAGAACGGAGCCTCAAGGTATTGGCCGCGGTTTTGAATTCGGATAAGCCCTCGGGAATCGACCGAGATACCGAGATTTGCGCCATCGAGCTTCTCCTCAACGATGACTTCGCCTTTCAACAAATCTGTGACTTCGCTCTTGGCTAAAACCTTGTCATCACGCGGGCTTCCCTCACCCAACCATGTGAGGTGTGGCGTGTGAGGGAAGCGGAAGAAGGTGCTCATTTGCCTGCTTTGTTGGCTCGGAACCTCTCAATGTCTTCGGGGCAAAGAAACTCGACCTTCACGTCGTGTTCCTTCAGCGCAGGTGCCCATCCGAGCCATTTGGAGTCTGCGGCCTGGAGGATCGGCGGATGTTCTGAATGTGCTGCAGCCACAGCGACAAACTTGCGGTCGGGTGGGTCAAAGTTCTCAAGCCGAGCGTCGTCCGGGAAACTCTCATATCCACGCTGTTTGTGAGGCTTGATCGGCACCAAATCGCATCGCTGGATATTGGCATTATTATTGAGCGCCCACTTCACGAAAGCATCTCCAGGTCGGTTGCCGGTCTTTGGCCGGGTCTTGTGCTGGTATTCGAGGAGAATCTCAAAGCAATCATCTATCGCGATCCTGCCTCCTTTCATGATCTCCTGAAGGGCGAGGGCGCACGCAGCCACGCAGTCCACGCTCACGTCCTGATGCTGCCCGTTGGCGACGAGGACCACATTGGTATCAACGATGCTGGTCATTTCGCTGCGGTTTGTCTGCGACGTTTGGCTGCTGCGACGGTTCGGGCGGTGAGGTCGGCCATCTCGTCGCCAAA
>JBIKIA010000375.1:0-5085 GCA_044361885.1 Prosthecobacter sp.
GCGAATACGGCACGATGAGATGTCCGTCGCGCGTCTCGATGGCTCCGTTGCTCGCGCCGGTGTAGCCTTTGAAAATCATCTGCGGCTCGCTCCAAGTCGCGCCGTTGTCACTGCTCCGCGTCGTCCACATGTCGCTCTTTGTCTCAGCCGTTGGATTCACGCCTTTCCATTTCCACTTCTTGAAGCCGAGGTAAAAAACATGGATCACGCCATCGCGCGTGGTGAGCACCGATGGATGCGCTGGCTGGCAGTCCGGATGCCGCGCAATCACGTTCTCGGGCGACCACGTTTTGCCGCCATCCTTCGTCACGCGACCCGCGATCCATGTCGTGCCGGGCTTGCTGTAAGCGCCAGTCGGCGTGGAATACACCGTCATCACCGCACCGTCCTTCATTCGCACGAGTCCACAGCCGAGCACCGTGGGATTCGGCGAATCGTGCGTGATGTCGGTGCAAGCCGGGTGGATCGTCACGAACTCACCACTGGCCTGCCAGCGCGGTGCTTCGGTGATGGGGAGGCTTTGAGGTTTTGTCGGCGCATCAGCGGCTTGCAGAATAGCCAGTGGCGCGAGGAGTATGGCGGTGAGGGGCGAAAGGAAACGATTCATGGCAAACGATGGTCGATGAACATGGCTCACTCCTCTTTGGCATAGCCTTGGAATCGCGCCTCCAGTGGCTCGGGCTTTGGCTGGCCTTTGGCGAAGTAGAAACGGTATCGCAGAGTCAGGCTGTCGCCTTTCTTGATGGTGTAGTCACCAGCGCCTGCGGGCTTGTCGGGTTCGAAATCGTGAAGGCCAAAGGGATTCACGGCGAAGAGTCCGTAGTCGCGGGCGTGCCAGGTGGTGGGAGAGCGGAAGTTGCTGGGATGACTGAAGATGACGACGCCGACGGCATTGCCTTTCGGGTCGGGGCCGTAGTAGCAGACCCAGTTCGCGTGCTTGCCCCAGATATCGAGATCGCGGACGCCGTTGCTGTTGAATGCGTGCCCGGTTGAGGGACCCGTTTTCACGCCGCTCTTGCTGCTGTTCATGCTGAGCGATGGGCAGAGGCGCAGGGCCATGGTGCCTTCTTTGGTGTCACCGATCAAGACATCGCCTTCAGTGGCCTTGAGCGTGATGTCGAAGTCGAGTGTCTTCTCGCCCTCTGGCAGCGCGGTGATGGTGATGCGGCGCTCGTCGGTCATCACGGTCTTGTTGTCCGGTCCGATCCAGTGCGTCGAGGCGGTGAAGCGCCCTTGATTGCCTGTGGCCTGCACATCTGAGAAGCCGGAGTGAACTTGCTTGCCGAACACCTGATACTCCGCCCAGAAGTTGATTTCATTGATCCGCGAATGTCCAAACCACAGCGAGCGATGATGCGGATGATCCACAAACATCGCCTCGCCCGGCACATCCATTTTCATCGGAAACTCCCGCGACACATTCACCCCAGCCGCACCGATGAGCGGATACATGTAGGGCCGCGCCACCTCTTTGGTGATGTATTCCGAGAAGACTTGCCCATTGATCTCGACGCTCATGCCAACGTCACTTGGTTTCAGTGAAACGGTCTGTGCATGGGCGAGCAGAGGGAGTGCGAGGAGGGTGGTGAGCAGGGTTGCGATGGGCTTCATTTTTGGAATCGGACGCGTGCTATATAAATCGCGCATGGCAGCGCTACATGGCGGTTCGGAGGTGGATTGCCGTCTTTATCCTCATGCGAGGAGTAGTAGCTGACCCACAGTTCATCTTTGTGCCACACCATGCCTGCATAACCCGTATCGCTGCCGCCGCTGGGGAGTTTAAGCGCGATGTCGTAGTGCTCACGGTCCATGCTGGCGATCACGGTGGAAAAAGGCTGCCGATAGCTGCGGCCTGCCGAGATGAGCGAGTTATCGGGCAGCACGATGAAGTTCGGACCGCCAAAGCGGTGCTCGGTCTCATGCCAGCGCCATTCGCGATACGGCGGCTTGCTGCTGCCGATCCAGCCAAAGTAGTTTCCGCGTTCGCGCCGCACCATCGCGATCATTTCACCATCCGGGCGAATGCGCACGGTGGCTTCGTTGGGACGGCCCGGCACGTCGAGATGCGTCACCAGTTCCCAATTCAAGCCATCTGTGCTGGTCACGAGCTTCACCTTCCACGGATAAGGACCGGGCGGCACGGGGCCGTTCGTTTCCGCCGCCTCCGCCACCTTGGGATCGGGGTGTTGCGCACGCAGGTAAGGATAGCTGATGCCGTAAGCCTTGCCTTCGTGCCAATCGACGCGCCAGAGCCATTGGCCCTCTTCGAGAACTTTAGCCGGCTTGGTCCAGTTGAAGCCATCGGTGGAGAACATCACACGCGGTTGCTTCGTCTTGAGCAGCGCGGGCTTGGTCTCCTGGTTCCAGACCGACCCTCCCGCGATGATCATCAATTGCCCATCCGGCTTGATCGAGAACTTCGGATCGCGCAAATCAACACCGTCTTCATCGATCAGCGCCGCCGAGGTCCACTCGACGCCATCGGGCGAATGCAGCACGCGCACCTTGCCGTCATCGCCAGCATGCGCGATCCCTTCACGGAAGCAGCAGAACCACTGGTCCCGAAAGCGGGTGAGATCGGTGAAGGAGTTGTTCTTGGCCCTGTCCCAAATGCGTTTCGATTCGACGAGGACGGGCTTTCGATCCTGCGCAGAAACGGAGGTCGCGAGGCACAGAAGCGCCGCCAGCGGAGCCAGTAACAGGGTGGTGATGAATGTGAAGGTGTGCGTCATGAGTTGCGTGTGCGTTAAGCCGCAATGACGATTACCGCAGCCAATCGAGCGTGATGCGACGAATGCGAAGGCGATTCAAGGCACCGACTTTGCTATCGCCAGCGCAGTAGCCGATGAGCATGGCGTCGCCGATGAAATGGATGGCGGTGTAGTGGTAGAGGCCGTCGGGGTCGCTCTCGATGAGTTTGCGCTGCGGCCAGGTTTTACCGCCGTCGGTGGAGATGGCGGCGACGAAGGGATTGCGCTTCTTCGGCGGGAACGGAAACATGCCAGAGTGGTCGTTGAAGATGGCGAGGAGGTCGCTGCTGCCGGGAAGGCGCTTGATGCTGGCGGGACCATTCGGCGATTTGAGCTCGGTGGGCTCGGGCGGCGTGAAGGTCTTGCCCGCATCGGTAGAGCGGAAGCCGTATTGCGTGCCCTGATCGGTGCGGGACCAGGAGAAGAGGCTGCCATCGGCGAGTTCGACGACGCCGGGCTCTTGCAAGCCGCTGCCGCTGCGCACGGGCATGGCCCACCAGCTTGAGGACTCGGTCCAGGTGGTGCCTTCGTCATCAGAGTAGAGCCAGGTGGCGATGGCGCGTGCGTCCCACGATTTGCTGGTGTGCGGATCGGTGCCGCGTGAGCGGTGAAAGGCGAGCGGGACAATGAGGCGGCCTTTCGCGGTCTGGATGACGCGGTCGTTGTTCAAAACGAAGTAGCCGGGAGCTTGCTGGATGAGCTTGGGCTCGGTCCAAGTCTCGCCATCGTCGGTGGAAAGGCGCATGTGCGGTCGGCAGTCGATCCAACTGTTTTTGATGCAGTAAAACATGGCGAGCTTGCTACTCGCGAGGCGCAGCAGCGACACGCTCATCACGTTGTTGCCACCGGTGTTTTCCACGACGGTTACCGGTGCGCTCCAGGTGCGGCCTTGATCGTCGGATTGGATCTTCACGAGGCGTGCGGCGCTCTCATCCGCCGCGCCGCCGTAGAACTGCGAGTAGATGAAGATGGCGCGCCCTGAGGCGAGCGTGGCAAAGGAGCCTTCGGAGTTGCGCGGGTGCTCTTTAGAAGGCTCGACATTGAGCGTGACGAGGTTCTCCGCATGGAGCGAAAGGGCGAAGAGGAGAAAGAGAAGCGTTTTCATGGCTGGGAAGGCATTCACCAAACGGTCCACCCGCCATCGACGGCGAGATTTTGACCCGTGATGAAGGTGGAAGCATCGCTGACGAGAAAGGCGACTGCTCCAGCGATCTCGGGCGATTGGCCGACGCGACCCAGCGGCACCTTTTGGCTCAAGCGCTCGATGAAGTCGGGCTGATCGCGCTGGATGTTTGGATTGGG
Source organism: Prosthecobacter sp. (assembly GCA_044361885.1). Lineage (GTDB taxonomy): Bacteria > Verrucomicrobiota > Verrucomicrobiia > Verrucomicrobiales > Verrucomicrobiaceae > Prosthecobacter. The sequence goes on from JBIKIA010000375.1 coordinate 4,053, forward strand.
GAATGGGCCAGGGCTGATCGCGTTGCAGCGCACGGCGTTTTTACCGTAATGGACGGCAAGATAACGCGTGAGCTGCTGGATGCCCGCTTTGCCGACGCCGTATTCGACGGGGTTCGGATTCATCGGGGCCTCGTAGATGCTCGGATCAGGCGAGACCGTGCCGTACATGCTGGAAAAGAGCACGAGGCTGCCACTGCCGCGCTCCGCCATGGCATTGCCGATGGCTCGGGCGAGCGTGAAGGTGGCGGTGAGGTTGCCGTGGTTCGCGTGATCGAAATCGGCTGCGGTGAGGTCGTCGAACTTTTTGGCCGTGGAGGCATAGGTCATGACGACGAGGCCATGCGGCACACCACGAACGGCGATTTGATCGGCGACGAATTTTTCGAGTGCGGGGATGTCTGCAGCGTCGAGATCGACAGGCGTGACATTCGGCGCAGGTTGAGCTTTGCCGGGGAGATCAGCACACAAGACTGATGCTCCGAGTCTGGTGAGCATTTTGACAACTTCCTGGCCGAGATAACCCGCGCCGCCGATGACCCAGATGTCGCGGTTTTGGAGGGAGAAGGGAGTGCTCATAGTTTGCCGATCTGTGAAGTGGTGAGGCCGCCGTCGATGGTGATGATCTCGCCAGTGATGTAGCTGGCGGCGGGCGAGCAGAGGAAGGCAACGGCCCCGGCGCAGTCAGAAGGCTGACCAACTTTGCCGAGTAGGATTTTCTTTTCGTAGTGCTTCAGCAAATCGTCGGCGCGTGACTCAATCCAAGTGCCGGTGAGCGGTGTGCGGATGAGGCCCGGAGCGATGCCGTTCACGCGGATGCCATGCGGCGCGAGTGAGACTGCGAGCGAGCGAATCATCATCACAAGGCCGCCTTTGCTGGTGTCGTAGGCGACGCTGTCGGCCTCGGCTTGGAAGCCGTTCGTGGAGCTGACGATGACGATGCAGCCACCACCACCGAGGTCGACTCGCTTTTTTGCAAAGGCTTGTGCGAGGAAGAAGGTGGCGCGGAGATTCAGCGAGATGGTCTTCTCCCACT
>JBIKIA010000376.1:0-5082 GCA_044361885.1 Prosthecobacter sp.
GGAAGCTTTGAGCTTCACGGTAGGTCGTGCAGATTATTACGGGCCAACTCCAAATGTCCCGAAATAAGGCCTCCTGTGGATCTTTTTACCACCCTGGCACCTGTTAAATAACAGCAACAGCGGACTAGAGGCAGATTATGCGTTATCAAAACTTCAGGAATCTCATCGGCTGCAATCTGCTTTATCTTACTTTTCGCCATACGGGCTACCCCCCTTATCCTTGAAGTGGCGGCGAGAGCGGGGACTTAAGCCACACTTAGCCACCCCAAAAATCGCCGCTGAAGGTCAATGATTTAAGTCGCTGGCGAATGTCAAAACCTGAGTGCTCTCACCCGATCTCCGGCACCACATATGGCTCACGATACTTATCCTTGAGCATGTCGTTAGCCGCATCGTTCTCCAGGAAGCGCTCCGTCTTCGGGTCCATCTTCAGCACCGGGCCGAGCGTCAGCTTGTCCTTGCTCACATCGACATCGTTCTTGCCCATGTGCTCCTTCATCCGCTCAAAAGTATCGCTGGCAAAGCTGTCATCCTTGATCTTTTCCATGATCGCTTCAGGCGCTTCCTTCTGGCCGAGGCGATGACTGATGTTCCCGGTGTGGCAGAGCGCGCTGGAGAGATGCCCCTCCAAAATGTCAGCGTTCAGATCATCCACACGACGGCTGCGGCAGGCATTGATGAAGTTCTTGAAGTGATCTTCCGAGCCCTCGAACTTCTTCATCTCCTTGCCGTCCTTGTCATAAACGATCGCGCTGGAGTAGTTCGGCACCACCACATAGCCGCCCTCGCACTCCACCACCACGCCCACACCGGCGCCTTTAAATTTGTCCATGTTCTTGCTGTCCTTGTTCTCAGGTAGCCCGCGCACCTCGAAGATCATCGGAGCCTTCTCATAGCCGTGGTAAATGATCTGCGTATTTGCCGTCTCGCCATCGTCTTCATAACCGAGGCGCCCGCCCACGCTCCACACGCTGGGGGAGATTTCCATCTCGCCGAGGAACCAGCGCGCGATGTCCATCTGATGGATACCCTGATTGCCCAGATCCCCGTTCCCGTAGGCCCAGGTCCAGTGCCAGTCATACTTCAGTTGCTTGCGCATCAGCGGACCTTTCGGGCCGGGGCCGCACCAAAGATCATACTCCACCGTGTCCGGGATCTTCTGCTCACCTTCCGTCTTGCCGATGCTACCGCGGCGTTTGTAGCACAGCCCGCGTGACAGCAGGATCTTCCCCAGATTCCCCTCCTGCACATACTTCACCGCCGCGCCGATGCCTTTCCGGCTCGACCGGCTCTGCGTTCCCGTCTGCACGATCTTCCCATACTTCCGCGACGCGTTGACCATCTGCCGGCCCTCCCAGACACAGTGGCTCACCGGCTTCTCCACATACACATCCTTCCCCGCCTGCATCGCCCAGATGGATGCCAGTGCATGCCAGTGGTTCGGCGTCGCGATACTCACCGCGTCGATGTCCTTGTTCTCGAAAAGTCGGCGCATGTCCGTGTAGGCCAGCACCTTGTGGCCCTCTTTATCAAAGGCCTGCACCTGCTTCCCGAGCACCCCGCTGTCCACATCGCACAGCGCCGCCACCTTCACGCCCTCCTTGCCCAGCCCTTTTAAGCTGCTGATGTGACCCGCCCCACGCCCCCCAAAGCCGATGACGGCCGTGTTGATCGTGTCTCCAGGACTCTTCTGAGCCCAGGAAGTCTTGGCGATGTAGAAAACGCTGGTGGAAGCGGCGACGGACTTGGTGAGAAAGCTACGGCGGTTGGTCATGGCAGTGCAAAGAACGCCGCTCATCTGCCGGGACATGCATTTACTGATGACATCTCACCGCTTCACCGCCATCTGACGAGTCCCATCCATGTCCACGACTCCTGATCCCAACCTCCGCCCCTGGCTGGTGCGCATCCCTGAAATCTTCGAGGGGATCGCCGAGGACATCCTCAAGCGCTTCGGAGCCACCGCCATCACGCGCCTCGGGCTGGATTTTTATTCCATCAAGACCGCGACGCCGAAGCTGATCCACACTTCCGAGGCGGCGAAGTTTGCCCGCTGGAATCTCCCTCTCGATCACTCCTGGCCCTGCAATGCGCAGAAGATGGACGGCTTCGTCGAAAAGGCCGCGCAGACCTTGCTGAAGAAGTTTGGCGAGCGCTCACCACAGGCCATCTACATCGGCCTGCTGAATCCGACCTCGCCGGACAAATATTACCGCAGCCTCGCCTCGAACCTGCGTGGGCGTGTGATCACGCTCTTTCCGAAGTCCTCCATCGCCAATGTCGAGGAGCAGGACCCTATGAAGGCCACGTTGTTTTGTCTCGTCGGCAAAGAAGGGCTCTTCTGCGGGATGCAAAGCCCGCGCCTCTCAAACGGCCTCTACCCCGGTGGCAGCAAATACATTGACCAGGACTCCCCGGACATCATCAGCCGAGCCGGGGCCAAGATCGCCGAAGCACTGCATTACCTGCTCATGCATCATCCAGTGATGCCCGCAGGGAGCCACTGGCTGGAGCTCGGTGCCTGCCCAGGTGGCATGACCTCCGAACTGATCGCCCGCAGTCAGCGCGTCACCGCCATTGATAAAGCCCCGCTGGACAAGCGCCTGAACGGCAAGCCTGGCCTCAAGTTCGTCCATGCCGATGTCGCCACCTTCGAGCCAGCTCCCGGCACGAGTTACGACGCGCTCCTCTCCGACCTCAACGGCCCGCCCGAGGAGTCCATGGACCACGTGCTGCGTCTCTCGAAATGGCTGCGCAAGCGTGGGCTCGTGGTCTTCACCCTCAAAGTACCGCGCGTGGACACCGTCGATGAGCCCTGCGGCTTCTTCCGCCGCATCGTCGAGACTGCCACGGAAGGCGGTTTGCGCCTCTTCGCGCAGACGCACCTCACCTACAACCGCCACGAGTTCACGCTCTTCTTCTCGAAGGCGTGAACCCGCATTGGCGGGAAGTCATGCTGACTTCATGAGGAAGTGCTCCAGGCTATCTACGAGAGCCTGCCAGCTTGCGTCGATGACGTTCGTGGAGACGCCGACGGTTCCCCAGGTGCGGTTGCCATCGCTGCTGACGACGAGGACGCGCGTCTTTGCCGCCGTGCCAGTGCCACTGTCGATGATGCGCACCTTGTAATCCTCCAGGCGCACACGAGCGATCTGGGGGAAGTGGGGGAGCAGCGCTTTGCGCAAAGCTTTGTCGAGCGCGTTTACGGGGCCGTCGCCTTCATCCACGGTGTACTCGGCATTGCCTTTGACGTGGATTTTCACCGTGGCTTCCGTGGTTTCGGCATTGCTACCTGGGTTGTGGCGGTGCGTGGTGTGATACTCGATGAGATCGAAGTTCTTCAGTTCCTGTCCGAGTTGGCGGCGGATCAGCAGCTCGAAACTCGCCTCGGCGGCTTCAAACTCAAAGCCTTCACTCTCCAGGCGCTTCACCTCTGCGAGCACCTTATTCACTTCGGCGGAACCCTTCGCCAGAGGGATGCCCATGCCTTCGGCTTTCACCAGCACATTGGACTGGCCGCTCATGTCAGAGATGCTGATGATACGCTCATTGCCGACCAAAGCCGGATCGATGTGCTCATAGGTGCGTGCCAGCTTCTGCACGGCATGGACATGAAGCCCGCCTTTATGCGTGAAGGCCGCGAGTCCCACATACGGCGCGCGGATGTCATGTGGCACATTGGCGAGTTCATCGACAAAGAAGGACAGCTCGCGCAGTCGCGTGAGATCGAGACCGAGGTCGATGCCCATCTTGAGCTGAAGCGTCGGCATAATGGTGATGAGGTTGCAGTTGCCCACACGCTCACCGTAGCCGTTGATGGTGCCTTGCACTTGGTTAGCGCCAGCGCGCACGGCGGCCAGGGCATTTGCCACGCCGACTCCGCCGTCGTTGTGCGTGTGGATGCCCACAGGCTTGCCGAGATGGGCGATGACCTTGCGGGTGACCTCTTCCACGAACTCCGGCAGCGCGCCGCCGTTTGTCTCGCATAGCACGATGAGATCCGCGCCTGCATCGGAGGCGGCCTTCACGGTCTTGAGCGAGTATTCGGGGTCTTCTTTAAAGCTGTCGAAGAAATGCTCCGCATCATACAGCACCTCGCGGCCATGCGTTTTCAGGTAGGCGACGGTGTCAGAGATCATCGCTAGGTTTTCCTCCAGAGTGACCTGGAAAACCTCCGTGACATGCAGCGGCCAGGTCTTGCCCACGATGGTGACGACTGGCGTCTGCGCGTCGAGCAGCATCTTTACCTGGGGATCGTCCTCCACCTTCAGTTTGCCGCGCCGGGTCATGCCAAAGGCGGTGATTTTCGCGTTCTTCCAGGTGCATTTGGCGGCTTCCTGGAAAAAGGCGGCGTCCTTGGGATTAGAGCCAGGCCAGCCGCCCTCGATGTAGTGGACGCCGAAGTCATCGAGCCGCTGGGCGACGCGGATTTTATCGAGAGTGCTGAAAGAGATGCCGGTGCCCTGGGTGCCGTCGCGCAGGGTGGTGTCGTAGATGGTAACCATAAAGAAATGATGAATGAAGAAATGAACGAATGACGAAACGATAAGAGAAAGAGACAGCGATTAAGCCGAACGCCTGAGGCTTTTGCCAGATCGGTCACCCTCAGGTGCCAGGACAATGCCACGATCACGGACTCCAACGGCTGCGTTACGCGCAGAGGAGCCCGGAGCTAATTCGGATGGCAATGCTGGTGGTCTGGTAGGCCATGAACGTGGTGATTCTAGGGCGGCCAGAGCTTCTGGCAACTTGTCTTTTGCCATCCCTGCGTCAGCAGGGCATATGCATCAGAAAGGGCGTGAAAAATCAGTGATGCGGAGGGATGATGTGCCCCTACTGGAGATGAGCTTGCGGACGTGAGACTCGATGGGGGGGTGGACGAAGGTTTGACCAAGCCGCTGGTCACTGCTCCTCTTTAGTGACAATTAACACCTTCTCCAGCCCATGAACTATATCGAACCCCACGGCCACATGGTCAGTCGCACCACGGACGACTACGAGCGCATGGCTCTGGCAGGCTGTCAGGTGATCTGCGAACCAGCTTTTTGGGCAGGCTTTGACCGAGCCTCGTCCGAAGGCTTC
>JBIKIA010000040.1:0-16478 GCA_044361885.1 Prosthecobacter sp.
CTGCCGAAGTTTCGCCGCACGCGCTTGCCGTTCATGTGATAGGCCACGGTGTAGCAATCCCACCTGCGGACACGGCCCTTGTAGATCGGCACCACAGCGCTGCCATGCTTGATCTTCATGAATGGCCGCCCCCGTTTCCGAGCACCTTCCTCGCTTGTCCTAATTTTGTCCTGCATCCCGCCGGGTGAGGTGTCAACCTCCGGCGATATGGCCTCTATAAACCCCTGATTATGTGAGCTTTGAGAGGCATTCCCTTCGCGAAATGAAGGCTCTATTGTATATGATTGCCAATCGAAGTTACTTAGCGATGGGCTTGGTGATGAGCTTAGCAGGATCAATGACGACATGCTTCACCTTCTTGCGCTGCCAGGTGTAGGTGATGTGAACGAGTCCGTCTTTCGTCTGGATGATGGCGGGATAGCTGAACTCGCGCTTTGGCTCGTCTTCAAAGACCACTGCTGCTTCCCAGGTCTTGCCGTCTTTGCTCACGGCGAGGTTCAGCGGGCTGCGGCCTGTGGCGGTGTGGTTGTAGATCAGCAGATGGCGACCATCAGCGAGCGTGACCGCGTCGGTGCCGGAGTTTGGGTTTGGCAGGTCGGTGAGTGAGATTTCGCCCCAGGTCTTGCCGGCATCGTTGGAGGTGATTTGGAAGACTTTGCCCTGACGCGTGCGGCCCACGGCTTGAAGTTTATCGCCACCGAGGAAGAGGATGCTCGGCTGGATGGCCTCAATCTTCAAACCATCGTGCAGCAACTCAGTGCGCGTCCAGGTTTTGCCGAGATCTGAGGTGCGCTCAAAGTAAATGGCCCAGGCGCTCGGCTTGGTGTCGGTCTCGTTGCTCGTGGGGCAAAGGATGTCGCCATTGGCAAGCTGAACGGGCTTATTCTTGATGGGGCCGAAGATCCCATTCGGCAGCTTTTGAGCAGCTGACCAAGTTTTGCCGCCATCGGTGCTCGTTTTGAGTTCACCCCACCATGTGCTCGGCGATGGGCCGACTTTGTAGAAGAGCATCAACGGTGCGCCCTTCGGCTGAAACAGCACTGGATTCCAAGTCGGGTGCCGCGAGCCGTCTGCTTGCACGCCATTGGCCGTTTCGACACCTTCGGTCCATTTGCCATCGGGAAGCTGGCGCGACACCCAGATGCATACATCGGGATTTCTTTCCGCCGTGCCGCCAAACCAGGCAGTGACGAGCCCTGTGGGCGTTTCGACGATCGTGGTCGCATGGATCTGCGGGTAAGGGCCGATGTCGTAGATGTATTCGGTGGTGAGAATGGCGGGATCAGTGGCAATCGATTGCCAGGAGGTGAGTTCGTGGCTGCCATCGAGCTTGCGCCAGACGACGGCGTCGGCTTTGCGACCGTCGGAAGTGGTCAGTCTGAGCTTGTAGTTGATGCCTGCGACGACCTGCTGCTCGGCGGCATTGACGCTTTGCAGCGTGAGACCCGCGTGATGAGCTTTGACGGCAAATTGCGCTGCCTTGAGCACTTCGGCATCGGTGGTTGCCGCCTGGCTGAATCCGCCTGCAATCGGCGGCTGCTGGCCATGCGAGGCAGGAATGATGGCGAATAATGCAAGCGTGAGGAAAAGAGAGGGCTTCATGGCAGGTGGTATCAGGAGATCAAACCGAGGCTTTGCAGTCTTTCACGAATGATTTCGCGCTCCGGCTCGCGGAAGCGGTGGAAGGGCTCGGCCATGTGGTCGTCGCAGATGCCGAGGAGGCTGAGAGCGCACTTGAGACCTTTAATGATGGCGGATTTGTGACGACCAACAGTGTAGATGCTGCCCGCGAGGCGCATGACCTGCGCGTGGAGTTCGCGGGTGCGCTTCAAGTCTTGTGCGGCAGCGGCTTGATACATCTCGACGTAAAGCTTTGGGTGCAGATTGGCTCCGCCATTGATGCCGCCATGACCACCGAGGAGCACGGCCTCAGCGGTGAGTTCCTCAGGGCCCACGAGCACACTCCAGTCGGCGCGTTGCTTCGCGACTTCGATCAAGCGGTGGAAGTAGATCATGTCACACGAGCTGTCTTTGACACCGCAGACGCCCGGCATGTCCAAAGCACGACGCACGAGGTCGATCTCGAAGCTCACCTTGGTCAGACCGGGCATGTTATAGAGGAAGAGGGGCAACGGCATTTCGGCGACGAGGTCTTGCACATACTCCAGCATCTCCGGCGGTGCGGCAGGGAAGTAATACGGCGGCGCAAGCACGACATGCGCGGCTCCGGCGTCGGCGGAATATTTCGCGAGGTTCACGCTCTCGGTGAACGACGTGTCCGTGATGCCCACGAGGACTGGAACTCGGCCTTTCGTGAGCTGGCAGGTCTTTTCGATCAACTCACGACGCAGGCGGTAGCTCAGGCTCGGGCCTTCACCCGTGGTGCCGAGAATGAACAAGCCGGACACGCCGCCGCTGATGAGATGCTCGATGAGCCGCTCCAATCCGGCGCAGTCGAGAGTGTCGCGATCTTTAAGCGGCGTGACAAGGGGTGGGATGATTCCGGAGAGTGGAGCAGGCATGGTGTGGAGAGTTTTGAACCGCTGATCTGACGCTAATGAAACGCTAATTAAGAACTCTGATATTAGCGTCTGATCAGCGTCACATTAGCGGTTAAAGAGTTTGGGTTTAGCTGAGCTTCACATCACCGCAGAGATGCGTTTCGAGGCCGAGTTCGGCGAGGGCGGCGGCTTTGATGCGGGCAGCGCGGTGGGCTTGTTTTTCGTTGGGGCAATAGACGACCTGGATGTGATTGGATTTGTGGCGGGCCATCATTTGATCGCGTGAGACACCTTTGATCACGGTGTGCATGATGGGCCACTGCGGGGTGGTTTCTGCCCAGCGACGGTTGGTTTCCTCATCCGGTAACTTCACGACTTCGGCGACACCGATGTCGGCCTTGAGTTTGCCATCCATGACGAAGACGCGACTCCAGACGATGTGCCCGGGTTTGCTGATGCCTTTCATGGTGCCGCCCCCGAGACGGAAGTACATCGCGGGCTGGCGTTCGCTCGAGGCGCCTTTCCAGCCACCGATGAAGTGCGCGGGTGGTGCTGCGCCGCTGATGAGCAGGACCCAGACGTAGTCGCCTGCAAAGGTCTCGCCCCAGCGGAGGTCGTGGAGAGTGTTTTCAGGGGCGAAGCCGAGTTCGCGCCAGAGTTTGTAGGTCATGAGACCATCGAGTCCGGCGCATTCATCGACTTCGTTGAAATGCGGCAGGGCTTCGCCTTCAAAGAGGATGCGTGAGCCATCGGCGCTGCGCACGGGTGGGCGGTCGGCGTTGTTGAGCATGCCTTCGACGAGGTCGCTGGCGGGTGTGAGGTCTTTCAGGCCTTGCTGATACTGAATGCCGATGGCAGCGCAGCCGAAGTCGTCGGCGAGGCGCAAGGCGGCGATGTACATTTTGCATTGGAGCAGCACTTGGGCCTCGGTGAGTTCGGTGGCCTCGTCGGTGCCGAGGTTCAGTTGCAGGCCTTTTTTGCGCAGCCAGGCGAGCACCGCTGCGGCATCGGCGTCGCTCACTTCACGCATCGCAGCGTAGAGGGTGGACTGGCTGAGTCGCTCTTTGAAACAGCCGGTGGGATGCAGCAGATGATCTGGCACGATGGCGTTGAACATGCCCATGCAGCCTTCATCGAAGACGCCGAGGATGGCCTTTTGATGACGAAAACGACGTGCGAAGTCGCGACCCGTGGCGTCATCCGCAGCGGGCAGTTTCAGCATCGAAAGCGGTCGGACGTGGCTTTGATCATGTTTGACCGCGCCAGTCGCCAGCCACTCGCGCAGGCCGTTTTGGAAGAAGGCGTCGGTGAAGTCCTCGCTCCAGAGGGTGGAGTAGTTCACGCCAGCCTTGGTGAGCGATGCATTCAGGTTCAACAGGCCGACGAGACCGGGCCACTGGCCGCTCCAGTTCGCCACGGTCAGGATGGGGCCGCGGTGCGTGGTCAATCCGGCGAGAACGTGATGCGAATACTGCCACACCGCCTCGGCGACGATGAGCGGCGCATCTGGGTCGATGCCGCGAAAGACCTCGATGCCCATCTTCTGCGAATCGATGAAGCCATGCTTCTTCACGCGATCAAAAGGATGCGCGCGCTTCACCGTGCAGCCTTCAGCTTTCAGCGCGGCGGCGAGTTTGTCCTCCATGTCCTTCTGGGCAGCCCAGCAGGTTTGATTGGCAGCGAGACGGAGATCGCCCGAGGCGACGAGGTGGATGGTCTTCATGATTGGAGGTTCACTGAGAGTAACGCCCACCGCCCGCCAATCTCAAAACCTGCTCCGACTCCATCTTTGGCACCTGCTTGACGATTCTTGACCTTGGTCTGGAAAAACAATGGGCGGAGGACTTCGGGTTTGCCTCACGATGCCGTATCAGACTAGGATGCACAACGCATGAGTCTCACGACTGATCTGCCGAAATACCGCCCCGACCTCGTTGGTGAAGATCCGGGGGATGAGTGCTACCTTGATCTCACGCCGGATGCCCCCAGGGAGGAGACGCGCATGGTCTTCTGCTGGTGCCCGCCTGCGCCGGAGAAAAACCTGCTCGGCTTCTGGCTGGGGAAGTATCTCGTCACACATGCGCAGTGGACCGCGCTGGGCTTGGAAAACCTGAGCCACTTAAACGAAGGCGATCAGCAGCCTGTTGATAATGTCTCCTGGTATGGTGCAGGCAGGTTCGCAGAGAGGTCGCGGGCTGTGATGCCCGCGGGTTACGAACTCTGGCTGCCAGCGGAGGCGCAGTGGAAGCGTGCTTGCCGCGCGGGAAGGGATTTTGAGTTTGGTATTGGGGCCGGACACAGTCTGAACAGCCAGTTGGCAAATTTCGACGGCAGTCATTTAAAAGACAAAAGCGCTATCCAATGGCTGAACCGAAAGAAGCCCCTACCTGTGGGTTGCTTTCCACCGAATGATTGGGGGCTGCATGACATGCATGGCCAACTCTGGGAATGGTGTGCTGACCGCTCTGAGGGAAAGGGCGGCTACCGCATCACCCACGGCGGCTCTTGGTCCTACTACGCTTGGAACGCCGCCGTTAGCTTTCGGCGCAGCTACGATCCACTGGTCTGTACAGAGCACAACGGCCTACGCGTCACCCCCTGTACTATCCAGACAAGAAGAACAGCGCAAAAAGGGCCGAATGAAACAAACATTACTGAGCGGTAGCCGAATAATTCAGTAACATTGTCATGAGTACCCCGAACTTTACCGAAGCCCGCCAGCGCATCCTCTTTTGCCACCGAAAGCGGCGGAACCATCTCAACCTCGCGGAGCTGGGGCTGCGCACGGCGGATCTGGATTCCATACCGGAGTTTGCGCAGCTCACGCAGTTGGAGTTTCTGGATCTCACAGGGAATGAGCTGGCGCTCCCGCCGATGGGGCTATGTGGCTTTAAGAAGCTGCGCTGGCTGGGACTGAATTTTAACCAGATGGTAGGCATTCCTGGTTTTGGGCTGCTGGAAAGTTTAGAGCGACTTTATCTGAGAGGTAATCGACTTATCCTCCTGCCTTCTGTTCCAGCCGAATTCTGGCCACATCTGGTAGAACTGGACCTGCACGGAAACCAGATCACGGCGCTGCCGGAAGCCTTCCGTGCACTGCTGGATGAAAAGCGTGGGCTTTATCTCGATCTGAGTAACAACGGCAGCCAGCTCAGTCAGCAGTTCGAGGCTGCAGAAGGCATTGCCGCGAAACGTGCGGCGCTGCGCGCGTTTTTGAAGGATGCAGAGAAAGGGACCCAGATGCAGCGGCAGGGAAAACTACTGCTGGTGGGTGAAGGTGGTGTAGGCAAGTCCACGCTGCTCAAAGTGCTACGCGGGCAAGAGTTCGACATCAACAACGATACCACGCACGGTCTTGAACTGGAGACCCTGACTCTTTCCAAGGATGATGGCTGGGATGGTGCGCTGCACTGCTGGGACTTCAGCGGGCAACCTGCCATGCGGCAGACGCACCAGCTTTTTTTCACCCATCCCGCCCTCTACCTGCTGGTGTGGAACCACCGGGAGGCACGGGAGGCGGAAACGACAGCGGAGCTGATCGAGTGGCTGACGATGATCGACCAGCGCACGGAGGGCCAGGGCCGCGTGCTGCTGGTGGTGAAAAAGGCGGAAGGCCGTGAGGCCATGCCGCACGATTACGGCGAGATTCTGCGCCGCTTCGGTCCGCAGGCACGCGGTGGGCGCGGCGGTATCTTGCTGGATGACTGCTGCCTGAAGGTGAACTCGGTCTCCGAGGAGGACATGGTCAAGAACAGCGTGCCGGAGGAGGAACGCCAGCGCCGTCATACGGAGACAGCTCAGCAGGTGCAGGCGCTCCGCAGGCGAATCGCTGCCTATGCGGCGCAGGCGGGGAACTTTAACGAAGAAGTGCCGAAGCCATGGTTCCAGGCGCAGGCTCACTTCCTCGCGGAGCGGAAAACGAGGCCGTACATGCCGTGGAGGGAGTTCCGTGCGGCCTGCACTGATTTCGGTATCAGCGATCCAGATGCCTATGTGCGCACGCAGCACCGGATCGGCACGCTGGTGTGGACGGAGCGCCTGAAAAGCGGCCTGACGGTGGATGAGGTGGATCGTGACAAGCAGCTCGTGGTGCTGAACCCGGACTGGCTGAGCAAGGCTATCGGCTATGTGATCGAGCGGGATGAGCAGCGGCAGCAGCGCCTGGGGGCGGAGCTGCCTGCGTCACCCGCAGGCACACCTGGAGGTCTGGTGTCCGCCCGGCAGATGGACGCCATCTGGCGTGATCCGCCGGTGGGGCGGAACCAGCCGCCGCTGCACTTTGATGAGAAGCTCTTCGACTTTTTCCGCGAGGTGATGAGTGGCTACGACATCTGCCGTGAGGTGCGGCACAGTGGCGGCGCGAATGACCAGTGGTTCCTGGTGCCCAACCGCCTGCCAGAGACGCGGCCTGGCACCTGGGAAAGCGCCTGGCCGCAGTCGCAGCCGGAGGTGGAAGTTTTTTGGCGTGTGGAACTGCGTGTGCCCACCGTGAATGGCGAGGCCGACGAGGGTACTGCACTGAACCACTGGCTCGGCCGGGCGGTGTTTTATCGGCTGATGGTGATGCTGCATGAGCACACGCTGGGCAGGCAGGATTTCAAAGACGCGGCGCACTGGCGTGGTGGCCTGATCCTAGCACCGGAGGGCGGAGGACTGGCACGCGTGGTCTTCAATGGCAGCGACCGTGCGGACGCTCAGCGGGTGACGGGCTTTGACCTGCAAGTAGCCGCTCATGCTCCACGTGAGGTGTGGCACGTCTTCGCCCATGCTTTGGACTACCTGCTGCGTGACCTGCGGGAGAACTACGACTACGCCGACATACGAGTGGTGCGCATGGTGTCCTGCCCGCGCAGCCTGTGCGACCGCGAGTCGCCGCAGCGCTATTACACTAAGGACGTCTTCCTCCAGCAGATGGCTCAGTCTGGAGAGGAAGGCTGGAAAGCCGAGACGAACCGCTGTAACTTGTGTAACAAAATCATGACTCAAGGCCAGCTCTGGGAGGGGCGCACGGGGAGTGAGGAGAGCTCCATTGAGCGATTCGAGCGAAAACTTGACCTTCAGAGCGAGTGCCTGAGCCGCGTGGACCAGAAGATGGACGCGGTGGTGGCGAATACCGAGCGCCTGCTTTCCCAAAATCGTGGGCTGATGCTGCAAGTGCATGAACTTAAAGTCACCACGGGTGAGCAGCTTCGAAGCATGGATGCACGGCTTTATGGTGATCTGCAAAGCATGCGTGAAACACTCCACGCGGAGATGCGCCGCACCCTGGAGGTGCTGCAAGACGGGCAGGATGATGTGCCACGCCTCTACACGCTCACGCCCGATCCGAAATGGTGGTTCCGCCGCCGGACCTGGCGGCTGAGACTACACTGCGAGCGCACACTTTTGCCCGCGTGTTTGGTGGATGCCCAGGGAAAGGGCGAGTTCGTCATCAAAGAGTCCGAGGGCTTTCTCGATGCCGTTGCGCCCTATTTGAAGCATGTGAGTACGGGCTTGGTGGCGGTCAGCGGACTGACGGCGCTGCTCGGCAGCGTAAGCCTGTTACCCCTGATGCCTGTGGCTGTCGCAGCAGCTCTGGAGTGGGATAAGAGCTACAACAAACCTTTGGGAGAGATTTCAAAGCTGATCAAAGAGCGTGGCGAGTCGAATGTGAAGGGGTTGCATGACACAGGTGGGCGTGTGGTGGAGGCCAAAGGCGCTGCCTTGCTCTGGTTACAGGACTTCATTCGTTCACAACCCAACTACCGGAGCAAAATCGGTCTGGTTCCCGACACTGATGGTCAAGGTCGCAGAGTCTGGGTGCTGCCGCACGCCAAGGTCTAATTTTGCCGATAACTCCCCCATGAAAGTCTCCGAAACGGCCGATTACTTCTCCAAGCAGGTGCTGCGGACGCGGCGATTTTTTGTGGAGCAGACGAAGGGCAAGAGTGGTGAGAAAAGCTGTGTGACGCTGGTGGCGGGTGGGTGTGAGTGGTGTGCGCCAGACTTTGTCATCAGTCGCACGAAGTTTCCTTTCATCGCCTTCGAGTTCGTGGCGCGAGGTCGTGGGCAGGTGACGCTGGCGGGGAAGAAGCATGAGCTTTCGGCAGGTCATGCGTTCTTCTTTGATCCGGCGACGCCGCATGTGATCGAGAGCGACAGCGATGAGCCGATGGTGAAGTACTTTTTCAATCTCACCGGGCCACGCGCGGCGGCGCTGCTGGAGGAGCTGGACCTGCGTGCTGGGAGTCTGATCCGTGTGCTGGATGCGGGACGGGTGACGGCGCTGCTGGAGGAGGTGATCGATCATGCGCTGCGCGGTGGACGTGTGGCGCTGCGGGTGGCTGGCGCGGCGCTGGAACATGCGCTCGCGCTGTGCGCGGACTCGCGTCAGCACGCGGCGACGAAGTTTGACCCGGCGTATGCGACCTACCTGCGCTGTCGCGGGCATCTTTTGCGGAACTACCCCGTGCTCAGCAGCATCGAGCAGGCGGCGAAGCGCTGCCATGTTTCCGCAGCCTACATGACAAGACTTTTCAAACGCTATGACACGGAGACGCCGCTGGCCTGTCTGACTCGGCTGAAGATGAGCCAAGCGATGATCAAGCTGCGTCTGCCCGAGGCGCAGGTGAAGGCGGTGGCGGCGGAGCTGGGCTACAAATCATCGGCGCACTTTTCGCGGGCCTTCAAGGCATGGAGCGGGAAGTCGCCGGTGCAGATGCGGGAGTGATTGGGTGAAACATGCGAGGCGGGAGCTTCGTCATGGGACGGGCTTATGCGTATCGTGCTCTCCCTGCTGCTCTTGTCTGCCGCGCCCTTGCTGGCGGCCAAACCAAACGTGCTTTTCATCATGGCGGATGATTTCCGGCCAGAGATGGGCTGCTATGGCTCGTCGGCATTGACGCCAAATTTGGATCGTTTGGCGAAGCGGAGCGTGCAGTTCGAGCGGGCGTATTGCCAGCAGGCGGTGTGCAATCCTTCGCGTTCATCGCTGCTCACGGGGCGGAGGCCGGACACGCTGAAGCTCTGGAACAACGGCACGCATTTTCGTGAACTGAACCCGGATGTGACGACGCTGCCGCTGCACTTCAAAGAGCAGGGCTACACGACCCAATGCGTGGGGAAGATCTTCCACAACTGGCACACGGCGGTGAAGGGAGATCGTCGCTCGTGGAGTGCGGATGAGTTTCTGCACTACGCGAATCATGGGGCGGACACGCCGCAGATCACGGGTGAGCTACCGCCAAATTTGGCGACGCTGAATGTGGGCCGTGGTTACCCGGAGCAGGGGATCACGAGCTGCTACGATGTGCCGGACGAGGCGTATTATGATGGTCGTGTGGCGGCTGAGGCGGTGAAGGTCATGGCGGAGGTGAAGGGCGGGCCTTTCTTTCTGGCGGTGGGTTTCTGGAAGCCGCACGCGCCTTTCAATGCTCCGAAGAAATACTGGGATATGTATGATCGCGCGAAGTTGCCGCCACTGAATAGCGCTCGGCCTGAAGGCGCGCCGGAGATCGCTTTTCATCAGAGCACGGAAGTGCTGGGGCCGGTGGCAAAGCAGACGCCGGTTTTGCCTGAGCAGGCGGCGCAGATGCGGCACGGCTACTTTGCCAACATCAGCTACATGGACGCGCAGATCGGCAAGGTGCTGGAGGCGCTGGAGCAGAGCGGTGTGGTAAAGAACACGATCATCGTTTTCTTCGCCGATCATGGCTATCAGATCGGCGAGCACGGCCTGTGGGGGAAGACCTCTGACTTCGAGTTCGATGCGCATGTGCCGCTGCTGATCAGCGATCTTCGTGAAGAGAATCGCGGCAAGAAAACGAAGGCGCTCGCCGAGTTGGTGGATCTCTTCCCCACGCTTGCGGAGCTGTGTGGCCTGCCCATGCCTGCGGGCCTGGATGGCAAGAGCCTTGTGCCTATTTTGAAAGAACCGAAGCGCCGGCTGAAGCTCGGCGCGTTCACTCAGCATCCACGGCCCGCTTATTATGATCGGGAGCCCGACAAGCGCCCGAAGGCCATGGGCTACAGCATCCGCACGGCTGACGTGCGTTACACGGAATGGCGCGACTGGCAGAGCAAGGCCGTCGTGGCCCGCGAGCTGTATTTGACGGAAACGGACCCCGCTGAGCTGAAGAACCATGCGGATGATCCCTCGCAGAAAGAGCGTCTCGCCACGGCTGAGCGGCTGCTGCTCGACAAGTTCCCGCGTGGACACTGACTTGCAGCTGACCGCAGGAGGTGAGCCGGTTCTCTCCGCACATCCGTTACTGCCGGGATGCTTGAGTGCGGGGTAATTTTGGAACTGGTAACAGCTACTTCCTCTCCAGCTTCACATAATCCAGACCCACCATGTTCCCAGGTGCTGCGGCAGGATTCGGTGGGGCGAGGGTGAAGGTGAGCTCGTGGTCGCCAGCGCTTAGCTCGTGAGTGCCCCAGTCGAGTTCGTCGGTGAGGATGACTTTGTCGGCATGGTAGCCATCGAAGGTGGAGGCTACAGGCTTGCCGTCGAGGCTGATGCTCATCATGCCGTAGTCGCGGGCCATCGTGAGCACGGCTTTGAGGGTGTATTTGCCAGCTTCTTTGACGGGAAGCGCGAGCGTGAGCTTCTGATTCGGCTGACCACCTATCCACCAGAGCTGGGAGCCACCGCTCCAGCGATTGCCAAAGCCGCCCATGCCCTGCACGCGTGTGTTACCACCGGTTTTGGCGATGACCTTGAGCGTCTCGCCTTCGAGCGCTCCTTCGACCGTTCGTAGTTCGGCCTTTAGGCCGTCCGGACGGGCTGAAGCCCGAACTACGGAACTCTGCAGATACTTCACCAGATCCACCACCATCTCCGGCGGCAGTGCATCGAAGAGCCCTTCCGGCATCGTGCTGAGCTTTGACACCTCCCGCTTCGCGATGTCCGCCACCGGCAGCGTGAACTCCACCCCGCCCATCATGGCGATCTTCACCGCCGCTGCGCTCTCCGCTTTGATGACACCGCTCATCACCCGCCCGTCCTTCATGGTGAAAAGGTTGAGCTGGTAGTCCTTCCCGATCACTGCATTCGGATCGAGCACGTTTTCCAGCAGATACCCGAGGTCGGCGCGATTGCTGCCCGTGATGTCCGGCCCCACGTTTTGGCCTTCGCCAAAGAGCTTGTGGCATGCACCGCAGGTGGCCATGAACATCATCTTGCCCTTCGCCGCATCGCCCTTCGCCAAAGCGGCGGGCGTCAGCAGGTCGCGATACTTCTTCACCCGCTCCGCCATGTCGGCCTTCGGCGCGTTCACATCGCCCCAGGCGGATTTGATCAAAGCCGCGATCTCCGCGTCATCGAAGGCCGTGAGCTGGCGCACCAAAAAGGGCGAGAGGGCCGTGCGCGGCACCGTCTTGGCCTCCACCGCCTTCAGCAGCGCCTTCGCGCCTTCCTTGGTCGAGGCGAGGGTGTTGATGGCATCGGGCAGCTCGTTCGCAGGGAGCTTCGGCAGCAGTGCCCCGAGGATTTGGGGCGTCTCGGAGTCTTTCAGGGAGGCCAGCGCCTGGAGAGCCTGTCGGCGCAGTCCGCCGGGGGTGGTGGTGTCGGCCAGCATCCCCTGGAGCACCTTCGCCGTCCCGGCATCGCCCGCCTGGATCAGGAGGGAAAGCGCGGCCTGTCGCTCAACTGGGGTCCGTTTGGCATCCGCCAAAGTCGCACGGAACTCGCCCAGCGCGGTCGTGTCGCCAAAGAGGGCGGAAAGTTCATCCAGCAGGGTCGAAAAGCGGGGACTGGCTCCGGCTCGGAGGGCGGCGGAAAGCTCAGCCCAGTCCGCCGGGGGCTGCTGCCGCCCGGCCTGTCGGGCCTGCTGCACCACCTGCTCCAGAATGCGTTCACGATCAGCGACTTCCAAGTCCGCCAAAAGTCCCCAGCGGATACCTTCTTTGTCCTGGCCGGCGACCAATTGGACGTTCCGAGGGACTAATTGGGAGTTCTGAGGGAGAAAGAGCTCGGTCGAAGGGACCTTTTGCTCCCTCCCAGGAATTAAAAAGTCCCGGCGGGATACCTTTTTCTCTCTCGAAGGGACTAATTGCTCACTCGAAGAGACCTTTTTCTCGGTTGGAGGGAGCAATTGCTCGCTTCCAGGAGATAAAAAGTCCTCGCGACGGACCTTTTGCTCCCTCGGAACGTCTAATTTCTCCCTCCAGAGGACTTTTTTCCCGCCCTCGGCTGCCGGTTTCTGGGTCTCGGCAGGCTTCACGAGGTTCCGCAGGAGCATCAGCCGCCCCGCAGGCTCGGCGGCGAGGCGGCGATAGATGAAGTCCGTGACTTTTGGGATCTTCGACCCCCGCGCGAGCTGAATTCCCGCCTCCGCATCCTCCCCAACCAGCGGCTCGATGCCATACCAGATGAGCAACGGGATCATCGGATCGTCCTTGTCCTCGCCGTGCTTGAGGAGCGCGGTGGCGAGGTCTTTGCGTTGATCTTGTGGAAGACGCTGGAGAGCGGAGGCGAGTTCGCGACGGACAATGGGGGAAGCATCCGTTTTCGCGGCTTCAACAAAGGGACGCAACTGGTCGAGCCATTCATCTGATTTCAACGAGGCTACTGCTGTCGCTTGAAAGCTAAATCTAATTGAAGCTGCTCGCCGATCTTCCAAGCCTACATTCGGAGTAACGGCCCAAGAGAACCGAGTTTCAGAGTCAGTATGCGAAGCTCCATGTGTCGAATGTGTCAGCCAAAACCCGCGAAGTTTTCCAATTTCGCTTAGTGAATTGGAATCAAACTGCCTGCCCCAGAGTTCTTCTAGCTGGTCGAACCTCGACGGATTGCGAACCGTGCTTTCCATCAGCACCCGCCTCGCCATCCGCGACTCCCACTCGTTCTCGGTCTGCACGGCGAGTTTCGCGAGCGCTCCATCGCTTTCCATAGCGAGATCACCCTTCCACGGCTTCCAGCCGTCGTAGCTGATGCGGTAGAGCCGCCCGTTGCTGCGATCCCAGTGCTCCACGGCGCCGCTGCCGCGGTGGCAGATTTGCTGGTCGCTCCAGTCGCTGACGTAGAGGGCGCCGTCGGGGCCGACCTTTTGCGTGACGGGGATGAAGTGCATGTCGTTCGCACGGAGGAAGTCGGCGGCGTGTTTGCCGATGTAGGTGCTGGCGTGCGGGTCGGTGTAGTTGGCGACGAGGCGATGGCCGTGGAGGTTGCCGAAGATCAGTTGATTGCGATAAGTCGGCGGGAAGTGGCTGCTCTGGTAGATGGCGAGGCCGCAGTGCGCGTGTCCACCGCCGAGCGCGTTGGTGTCGTTGTTCATGACGCCTGCGCCGGTCGTTTTGTTGAAGCTGACATCGGGTCGCGGATTGCCGGCGTAGTGCGCGTGATCGGCGATGGTCTTGATGTCGTCGTAGGTGTGCGCATTGAAATGCTGCCCGGCCTGCCGCTGATAACGTCCGCCTGGCACGATGTGGTAAAGATGCGGGATGACGCAGGCGGTGACGAAGAACTCGCCATGCTGGTCGTAATCGAGCCCCCAGGGATTGCTGGTGCCTTCGGCAAAGACCTCGAACTCATGCCGCACGGGATGGTAACGCCAGATGCCGGCATTGATGGGCTTGCGCTGGTCGTCTGGCGCGCCGGGTTTGCCGACGCGGCTGTGCGTGAAGACGCCATGGCAGCCGTAAAGCCAGCCGTCGGGGCCCCAGATGAAGCTGTTGAGCGTTTCGTGCGTGTCCTGGCTGCCCCAGCCGTCGAGGAGGGCGTAGGCAGTGAAGTTGAGGCCGGGGACTTTCGGACGCTGATCGGTCGGATCTGCCGGATCGGGCTGATCATTCCGATCTTTGTCTGGAATGAACATGAGGTAGGGCGCGGCCCCCACCCAAACGCCGCCGAAGCCCAGCTCAATGCCGCTGACGAGGTTCAGCCCTTCACAAAACACCTTCTTTGTCTCGAAGGTGCCGTCGCCGTCTTTGTCTTCGAGGATTTTGATGCGGTCCTGACCCTGGCCGACTTCGCGAGGCTTCGGGTAGCTGTTTCCCTCCACGACCCATATGCGGCCGCGTTCGTCGAAGGTGAAGGCCATCGGCTGCACGAGGTCCGGCTCCGCAGCGATGAGCTCGGCTTTGAAGCCACCGGGGAGCTGCATGGACTTCAGCGCATCGGCGGGCGACTGGCCTTTGGCATACTCGGCCTGCGGCTTGAGCGCGGGGCCGTAGAGCTTCTTCGGCGTGAGGTCGGCGGTGGTATCTTTGCGCTCCTGTGTGAGGATGAAGACGCCCGCTTTGTTGCCGACGACGATGTCGGGCAGCTTGTCGCCATTCACATCGCCGACCTGCACATCGACGCCGACGCCGGTGTTGGAGTCGATGAGGTGCGGCACGAAATCGACGCCGCCTTTGCCATCGCGCTTCGTTTGATACCAATAGATCACACGGTGGCCGCGCTCGTCGGGATCGTGGCCGTTGTGTGCCCAGTAGCGCTTGCCGGTGACGATGTCCTGCACGCCATCGCCGTCGATGTCCGCGAGGAACGCGGCGTGCGGCTGGGAGAAGACAATGCCGTAGTCGTTGTCCTGCGGCTGCTCGCTCGCGAGCATGACACGCTGCCACGTCGGCTTGTCGGGCGCGGGTTTGTTCTGGAGGAAAACGGCCACGCCATAGCGATGCGCAGCGAGGGCGGTGAAGACGTCGTTCGTGCCGTTGCCATCGAAGTCATACGCGAACATCTGTGCCCCACCGCCGACACCAGCGGCGAAGTTGTGCTGTTCCCATTTGTCCCTGCCCGGCTTGTTTTCCCACCAGCGCCGCGCTTCGAGCAGATCCATCTTCCCATCGCCATCCACATCGCCGACGCCGAGGCCGTGGGTGAATTTGGCGACCTTCAAATCATCGGTGACGGCGATGAAGGGCCATTTCTCCGTGGGCTTCTCCCAGTTCGGGGCGAACCAGCCGAACTTCCCGCCGGTGCTGCACACGATCTCCGGGTTGCCGTCGCCGGTGATGTCGGTGAAGACGGGCGATTCGTTGTCCACCACATCGGCGACGATGTGCATGGGCCACGGTTTGTCGTCGTGGGTGCCGGGATTTAGGTAAAGCCGCGCTTCCTTGCCTGGGAAGCCGAGGATCAGGATGTCGTTCTTCTGGTCGGCGTTGAAGTCGTGGACGTAGGCGAAGAAGTTGTCCGAGTAGCCATTGATGCTGAAAATCTTCGGCTCGTAGTAGGCGTGCTTCTTTTCAAAAGCCGGGCCTTCCCACCAGAAGGGGCCGACGACGATGTCAGGTTTGCCGTCACCATTGATATCTCCGATGGCAGCACCCTCGGAGTAAAAGTCGGCGTGGAGTTGCTGGCGTTTCCAGGTGATTTGCGTGGCGGCCTGGATGGTGACCGCAGAGACGCAGAGGAGCGCGAGGATGGTTTTCATGGTGGACGGAAACCAACGATATCAGACTTCGGCCTCATCGGACAAGGATTGGTTTGAATCGGACGCAGGCACGAAAAAGGCCGCCGGGCGATGAACCGCGGCGGCCTCGGAATCGGGGAAGGGGAATTACTTCGTGCCAGCGGCCTTGAGGTCGTTGTACATCTGGAAGCCCTGCTCAGGCGTCAGACCTTCATGAACCACGCCGCGAACGGCCTGCATCATGCTGATCGGCGCATCGCTCTGGAAGATGTTGCGGCCCATATCGACGCCGTTCGCACCCTGCTGGATGGCGTTGTAACACATGCTCAGTGCTTCGAGTTCGGGGAGCTTCTTGCCCCCAGCGATCACGATAGGCACGGGGCAGCAGCTCGTCACGGTTTCAAATTCGGTTTCGGTGTAGTAGCACTTCACCACATTCGCGCCGAGCTCCGCCATGATGCGGGTGGCGAGGCGGAAATACTGCGCATTGCGTGCCATCGCACGACCCACAGCAGTCACGCCCATCACGGCGATGCCGTAACGGGAAGCGGCATCGACGAGGTCGGTCAGATTCTTCAGCGACTGGCGCTCGTAAGCACTGCCGATGAACACCTGCACGGCGAGCACGCTGGCGTTCAGG
>JBIKIA010000377.1:0-5048 GCA_044361885.1 Prosthecobacter sp.
CGGCCAATCTCCTATTCTACGCCAAATCCTCCAACCAAACCTTGGTGCCGAACGGTAACATTGTCCTGGGTGGTTCGGGCGCGAATCGTACGGTGAATGTCACCGGCGCGGCTGGCCAGTCTGGCACCGCGACCATCACCCTCACCGTGAATGATGGTGCGCGAATCGTGCGAGATACTTTCAACGTCACCGTTGGAGCTCCCACCGCCCCTGAGATTGCCGTCACCGAAACCGTGGCGGGCGACATCCCTGACAACACCGGCACCTTCAGCTTTGGCACGACGACCGTAGGCACGCCGGTGACGAAGACTTTCACGGTGACGAACAGCGGCGACGCCAATCTCACGCTCTCCAATCTCACGGTGCCCACAGGCTTCACCATTGCGCAGACCTTCGGCAGCACGACCGTGGCAGGAAGCGGTGGCTTCACGACCTTCCAGATCACGATGAGCGCAGGCGCTGCAGCGACGCCGAGCGGCACGCTGAGCTTCGACAACAACGACGCCACGGAGAACCCCTACAACTTCACCATCAGCGGCACGGTCAATCCGGCTCCCGCCCCCGAGATCGCCGTCAGCGGCAACGGCCAGAACATTGTGAACGGCAGCGGCGTCTTTGCGGCCAGCACGGCGAACCACACGGACTTTGGCACCGCCGGTGGCGGCAGTATTGTGCGCACCTACACCATCGCGAATTCTGGCTCTGCCCCGCTGAATCTCACGGGGACGCCCAAAGTGGTGATCACGGGCGGGACGGACTTCAGCGTGAATTCCCAGCCCTCGACGCCTGTGGCCGCCAGCGGTGGCAGCACGACTTTCCAGGTCACCTTCACCCCGACCGGACCGGGGACGAGGAGTGCGACTGTCAGTATCGCCAACGATGACAGCGATGAAAATCCCTTCACCTTTGCCGTCGTCGGCTTGAGCAGCAATGGCGTCGTCGTCGATGACGGTGGTGCTGGTTACTCGGACAGCGGTCTCGGCACCTCCTCCACTCCGGGCTACCAGGGAGATCAGCGCGAGTTGACGGGTGCAGGGCAGTCTGCGCAGTGGACCTTCACCGGACTCATCCCAAACTCATCCTATCGCGTGTCAGCGACCTGGCAGACCAAGGTCGGAGCCGATGACTCGGCCAGCTTCAGTGTGTATCACGGCTCGGTTGCCGTGCCCAACTTGCTCGTTCAGACCAACCTGAACCAGACTGCCGCTCCGGACGACTACACACTCGACGCCGCGTCGTGGGAAGACATCGGCTACTGCCGTGTCGATGCCTCGGGAACACTGGTGGTCACCCTGGCACGCACCAACGGCATCGCGCTGGCCGATGCAGTGCGCGTGGAAGCCATCACCGGTCCTGAGGTGCAGGTCTTCTCCTCGGCGGTGGGTGTCCTGGCAGGCAGCACTTTGACGGCGCCGCCCACAAGCGTGGGCACACCTGTGGTGAAAAGCTTCAGCATCCAGAATCCAGGGACGAGCGCCCTGACCATCGGTTCCGTGTCCATCACGGGTACCAATGCGGCCGATTACGCAGTCAGTACCACGCCATCCGCCTCCGTGTCAGCCGCCGGCAGCACCACGTTGGACATCACTTTCACCCCGTCGGCCACTGGATCACGCACGGCCATCGTTAGCTTTAGCACGAATGACTCCGACGAAAACCCTTTCACCTTCACCATTAGCGGCACGGCCAGCCCTGCACCCGCCGAGATCGCAGTGAGCTACGGCATCAACGACGTGGCGGACGGCTCCATCACTCCAGCATCTCTCAATGGCACGGCCTTTGGCGATGTGCCGGTGCAGGGCGTGACGATCGATCATGTCTTCACCATCACCAACAGCGGTGGCACGGCGCTGACCCTTGGCGCGGTGACCGCAGGCGGAGACTTCACGGTCACACAGCCGACGAGTCCGGTGGCGGCCAACGGCGGCACGAGCACCTTCACCTTGAGCTTCAATCCAAGCGCCACGGGCCTGCGCACGGCCACGGTATCCTTTACCAACAGTGATGCGAACGAGAGCCCGTTCACCTTTGATGTCAGTGGCACGGGCACACCCGCGCAGACCTTTGACGCGGTGGGCAATGCGCTGGCCAACTCACCCTTCGACACGGGCGAGACCTACATCTTCGTGACCAATACGGCCCCGGTGATCACGAGCAATCTTGGCGGTCCGACCGCCTCGATCAGCATCGCGGAAAACACCAGCGCCGTGACGATCGTGACGGCGAATGATGCGGACCTGCCTGCGCAGACGCTGACCTTCAGCAAATCCGGTCCTGATGCGGCTTTGTTCAACATCGGCAGCAGTTCTGGCGTGCTCAGCTTCATCGCCGCGCCTGATTTTGAAACCGTCACCGGCACCTATGCCGTCACGGTCACGGTGACTGATAACGGCGCAGGTTTGCTCACCGACTCGCAGGACCTCACCATCACTGTGACCAATGCCAATGAACTGCCGAGCTTCGTGAAGGGCGCAGATCAACTACTGCCCTACAATACCAGCAGCGCGCAGTCGGTCACGGGCTGGGCCACGGTCATCAATGATGGTGACAGCACGGTGACGCAGGTGCTGACCTTCAACATCAGTAGCAACACCAACGCCGGGCTCTTCACCACCGCGCCGAGCATCGACAGCAGCACTGGCACGCTGACCTACACCCCGAACGGCACCGCAGGCACCGCCACCATCGGCGTCACGCTCACGGACGATGCCACGATCAATGGCAATGCCGCCCTGACCACCGCCGAGCAGACCTTCACCATCACGGTGCAGCCGGCGCCGGACTACACTGTCGCCACAGCAGGCAATGTGATCGTGGTCACGGACCTCAGCGGCAACGGGGACACGCTTGCGGTGAGCGAGCCGAGCGCGGGGAACATCCAGTTCGCCGCCGCAGGCCGAACCTTCAGTGTGGATGGCGGGCTCAACGTCGCTGGCGACTCCGGCGCGGTCACACGCACCAGCGTGACCAGCATCACCGTCAATGCAGCAGCGGGTGCCGACATCATCAACGTCGGCGCGTTTACCGGCACTCTGCCGAGCCTGACGCTCAACGGCGGCACCGGCAATGACTCTGTTACCTTCAATGGCGACATCACTTTTGTTGCGGGTGCGAACCTCAATGCGGATCTCTTTGATGACGACGCCTCCCCCGGCACGGACAGTGTGGCGGTGGCAACGGGCGCGAATTTGATTGTCTCCGGCGCAGGCACGGTCACGCTGAAGGGGATCGGTGCCGTTTCGATGGCGGCGGGTTCCAGCGTGGAGTCCGTCAATGGCGCGATTGCCGTCACATCGACGGCTTCAGGCATCTCCCTGACAGGAGCGACGGTCACAACGAGCGGCACTGGCAATGTCAGTCTCATCGGCACTGGTGTGGGAGATGGCGGAGGCATTTCAATTAGTAGCGGATCAGTCATCAGTTCGACTGGCTCCGGGCTCGCCGCGAACCAAGGCTTGTTGACTTTGAACGGCTCGGGCAGCGGCTTCGGGACGGGGCTCACGCTCACCGGCACATCGTCATTAACGTCGGTTGATGGGGCCATCTCAATCACCGGCTTCGGTAATGCTGGTGCCAGTAACAGAACCTCCAAGGGCATCGTCGTAGATACCAGCACTGTCCAATCCACCGGGACAGCAACGATTACCCTGACCGGCAAAGGAAACTCCGCTACCTTCGCGAGCGATACCAACGCGCAGCACCACGGCATTCAGGTCACGGGTGCCACTGCTCTGATCACGTCGGCTGCCGGGAAGATCACCCTCGATGGTGATGCCCGGTTCGGTCGCAGCTCGAACAACTTCGGCGTCGTCGTTCAGAATGGCGCGGGGGTCACAGGCACTGGTGCCACCGTGGTGGAACTCATCGGCATCACCCGCATTGCCAGCGGACTCGGATCGAACGGCAATGGCATCGTCGTCACCGACGCTGGATCACGGGTCACGACGGTGAACGGAAATCTAACGCTCACTGGCACCGGAGCCGATCAGGCCAGCAGCAAAGGCGTGGTCATCACCACCGCCGGACAGGTCGCCTCGACCAACGGCACCATCACGATCACCGGTTCCTACGTCGGCGGGGGAACCAGCACCGGTCCAGGCATTCTCTACGACAGCGCCACAGCAGTCTCGACCAGCGGCACGATCAACCTCGTCAGCGGCTTTGGCGTGGGAGCCCGCATGATTCTGTCCAACGGTTCCATCTCTGGAACTGCGGGCGTCACAGTGACGGCAGGTGCCGGCGTTCCGGTCGACCTGGGCGCAACGACGGATAGTGCAAGCCGATTGGATCTCTCTGACGCGGAACTGGATATGATCACGACCAGCGGCACGCTGAGCATCGGTACAGTCGCAAGTGGGACCATCACCGTGAGCGACGCGATCACCCGCAGCGCCAGCACGCCGATGATACTGGCATCGGGTGGCAACATCGTGTTCAACCCCGGGAGCATTGATACAGCAGGTGGTGCGTTGACCTTGAGCACGGTCGGTGCCGGGAGCGTGCAGCCGATCACGATGGGTATGGACGTGACCACCTCGGCGACGACAGCCGTCGCATTTGGTGTCAGTTCAAAGCTTGGCATCGCCATCGCCGGGGCGGTCTTGGACACGGATTACAGCCCGCTCCAAGTGGTTGGCAAAGTGGACCTGACGGGCGTCACCCTCGCCCTCACCGGCGCGCATGTGCCGGCCTTTGGTCAAAGCTTCACCCTTGTAAACAACGACCTCACCGACGCCATCACCGGCACCTTCAGCGGCCTCGCTGAGGGCGATGTCGTCACCTTCAACGGCAGCCCCCTGCAAATCACCTATGCAGGCGGCACGGACTCCAACGATGTCGTGCTGAGAGTTTACACGCCCGAGATCGCTGTGCATAACGGCAGCCACACCCTGGCGCCCGAATTGACCGATGGACAGATCGCCTCCGTGGACTTCGGCAGCACCGCTCCGAATGCCGCCAGCGTCCGCAGCTTCCTCGTCCGCAACACCGGGGACGCGCCGCTGGACATCACCACGATCACCATCCCCGCTGGTTATAACACCAACGGA
>JBIKIA010000041.1:0-16427 GCA_044361885.1 Prosthecobacter sp.
AGTCCAGAGCTGCTTGCCGGCATAGAGCAGGCGGCCGTCTTGGAGCTGGATGGGCCCGTGAGGACTGTTTACCACGGTTGGGATGCGGTTTGACCATGTTTTGCCGCCATCCGTGGAGCGGATGAGCCACTCCCCGAGTTCAGCCTTGCGCTCCTCGTCATTGAGACGGTCATGAGCGGCCTTCCACTTGGCAAAGCGCTCAGGGGGCATCGCTTTAGATACCCAACCCTTTTCGGTGTGCTCGGCCATGGCGGTGGCTTTCTTGAAGGAGTCCTCATAAGCGAGCGAGGTGAAGGTGGTAACGAGCAGGGTGCCCTTCGCCGTCTCCAGCACGCCGGAGTCTCGGTCGTCGATGGCTCCATCCAGCAGCACTCGTGGCCAGGTCCAGGTCTTGCCGTCATCGCGCGAGGTCATGGCGTGGACCTGGCCGAAGGGGCAGACGTGGGACTCGCGACCACCGGACCAGGAGAGCCAGAGCTCGCCATTCGCGCGGCGGACCACGGTGGACCAGCCGTGGTAATACTCGGACTGAGGGGAGATGACCATGGTCTCCAGGATCTTGATCGCTGGTGGTTCAGCGCTTTGCAGAATGCTGCCGAGAATGAAGATGCTGAGGATGGAGAGCAACGATGGGTTGGAGGTCATGCCGACACTACGGGAGAAGGGTGGCAGGTTTGCATTGTCACGTCGCGGGACCACGCTCCTATCCAGCGTCATGCCAGCACACGCCGACAGCTTTTCCATCACCACTCGGGGCAAGGGAACCTACGAAATCACGGACCGCTGCGAGCAGGTCGTGCGCGCTTCGGGCATCAGGACGGGCATGGCGACGATCTTCGTGCAGCACACGAGCTGCAGCCTCGTGATCTTTGAAAATGCCGACCCCTCAGCGCGGACGGATCTGCATTCGTTCTTCGATCATCTGGTGCCGGAGGACACGCCCTACTTCGTGCATACTCATGAAGGCGCGGACGACATGCCCAGCCACCTGCGCATGGCGCTGACACGCACGAGCGAGGTCATTCCGGTCGTGAACGGGCGGCTGGCGCTGGGGACATGGCAGGGGATTTTTCTTTTCGAGCATCGGCGGGCACCACACACGCGGAGTGTCGTGATCAGCGTGGTCGGGGAGTGAATTGACAAAACGGTTGCTCCACGAGCCTGCGAATGGCTATGATGACGAACTATGGCCTCCCTCAATAAAGTCATGCTCATCGGCAACCTCACCCGCGACCCCGAGGTGCGCTTCACTCCGAAAGGATCTGCCGTCTGCGATATGGCGATCGCCGTGAACCGCCGCTATCTGAATGAAAACACTGGTGAACGTGTGGAAGAAGTGACCTATCTCGACATCGTCCTCTGGAACAAGCAGGCCGAGCTTGCCGGGCAATACCTCTCCAAAGGCCGCTCTGTTTATATCGAGGGTCGCCTCCAGATGGACACCTGGGAGGATAAGGCCACTGGCCAGAAGCGTAGCAAGATCCGCATCGTCTGCGAAAACATGCAATTCCTCAGCGGTCCTGGTGGTGGCGGCGGTCCTTCAGGTGCAGGGGCCAGTGGTGGCTATCAGGGTGGCGACGACGAGGGCGGCTACAGCTCTCCTCCACCTCAGCAGCAAGCACGTCGTCCGGCAGGCAATGGTGGCGGTGGCGGCGGCGGCGGCGGTTACCAGCGTCCCGCTCCTGCACAGCAGCGTCCACCTCAGCGTCCAGCCCCCGCACAACAGCAGGATGACTTCGGCGAAGGCCCCATCACCGACGGTCTCGAAGGCGACGACATCCCCTTTTGATCGCCCGACTGCGCGCCCTTTGCGCATTCATGTGCAGCCTTTGGCAGCCCTCTAGGAAACTGGAGGGCTGTTCGTTTTGGGTCACAGAACGCCGCTTCCCCCACCGGCCAACCACCCAAAACTAAACGCCATGAAAGCACTCATCCCCGCCATCCTGCTCGCCCTCGTCAGCGTCACTGCCGTCTTTGCCAAAGGCGGTCCTGCCATCAATGACAAATGCCCCGTCGATGGCAAAGCTGTCCGCATCATCTACCGCGTCTTCACTGAAAAGGGTAACGTCGCCTTCTGCTGTGTGGACTGCATGGACACTTATCAGAAAAGCCCCGGCCGCTACACTGTCGAGCCCAAGGCAACCGGCAAATAAGCCGTCGCAGAACGCAGCGTTTGAGAACTCGCAGGAGGCTGGGACCGGAACTTGCTCCAAAGAGCACCGGCAGGCGGCTGCAAACTTCTGTGCTCTCGCTGCGTCTTTTTAGTCCCCCCAATGAATACCTCTCGTCGTCTTTTCCTCCGTGGCACCGGTGCAGCGCTCGGCCTGCCGTGGCTGGAGTCCATCTGCGCTTTCGGAGCCGAATCCGCCAAAAACAACACCGCGCCGCGTCGGCTCGCGGTGTGCTTCACCGGCAATGGTGTGAACCCGCATCACTGGGGTGCGGAAACAACGCCTGGAGGCATGGCTTTCAAAAAGTCGCTCACCCCGCTCGAAGGGCTCAAGAAGCATGTGAACGTCTTCACCGGCCTTTGGAATCCCACGACCGTCGAAGGTGAAGGCGGCCACTACCCGAAGATGAACGTTCTCTGCGGCCTCAAGGTGAAAAAGACTACCACCGATGTCGAGGTCGGCACCACGATGGATCAGCTCATCGCCGCGCAGACAGGCAAATTCACGCCCATTCCCAGCGTCGTGCTCGGTACGGAGCGGCCCAGCTACAGCACGGACAGCGGCTTCACGTCGATTTACTCCGCCTACATCTCCTGGAGCACGCCGACGACGCCTGCGCCGAAGGAAATCTTCCCGCAGCAGGCCTTTGACCAGCTTTTCGACGACGGCAGCCGCCGCAAGCGTGACAAAAGCATCCTCGACCTCGTGCTCGAAGACGCCAGCAGCCTCAAAACCAAGCTCAGCAGCCGCGACAAGCAGAAGCTCGACGAATACCTCACCTCCGTGCGTGAAATCGAACAGCGTGTCGAACTCGCCGAAAAAATCAGTCAGGCCGAAACCAACGGCCAAGGCTGGATGCCCACTGTGAAGGCGCCGACCATCGGCCGACCCGCCGCAGGCATCCCCGCCAGCAGCGAGGACCACCTGCGCCTCATGTTCGACATCATGCTCCTCGCCTTCCAGATGGACCGTACCCGCGTCGCCACCTTCATGATGAACAACGACCTCTCCAACATGCGCTTCCCCAGCCTCGACGGCATCAGCGGCGGCATTCACGAGCTGTCGCACCATGCCAATGACGAGCACCGCCTCAGCCTGTATCAGCGTGTGAACGAGCATCAGGTTAAACTCTGGGCCGAATTCCTCACCAAGATGCAGGCCACCAATGAAGGCGAGCGCACCCTGCTCGAAAACAGCATGATCCTGCTCACCAGCAGCCTCATGGACGGCAACGCGCACGACTCCCGCCAGCTCCCCGTCGTCCTCGCTGGTGGCGGCGGCGGCACCATCCAAGGCGGCCGCTTCCACGACCTCAGCAAAGACCCCAACCGCAAACTCTGCCGCCTCCACCTCGCCCTCATGGACCGCATGGGCGTGAAGACGAGCCACTTTGGCGACGCAGAGAACGCGCTGGCGATTTGAGTTTAAATAAAATCATCCATTTCTCGCGTCGTTCGGCAAATTGACCCCGAATGCCGCCTTCCGAAGCCGCCCTCAACCGACTCCACACCGACTACGCCACCAGCGCGTATCGCTTTGCATGGTCGGTGACAAAGGACGAGTCCATGGCCCAAGAGGTGGTGCAGGAACTCTTCCTCAAGCTCGCCCGTGATGCCTCCGCCATCACGCGCGCACAATCAGAGCGCGCCGTGATCTTCACCATCACACGCAACCTCGCGCTGGATGCGCTGCGCCGCCACACCACTCGCGAAAAGGCCCATCAACGCCTCGCCGATGAACGCCCGACTTGGTTTGAGCCAGAAGTCGATCATCACGTCGAAGAAATCATCGCCGCACTCGCCACGCTGCAGGAGGACCAGCGCAGTGTCATCCACCTGCATCTGTGGGAGGACATGAGCTTCCGCGAGATCGGCGAGCTCCTCGGCCAGCCCACGCAAACCATCGCCAGCCGTTACCGCTATGCCTTGGAGAAACTCCGCGTCCACAAACACACCCTCGTATGAAAACCGATGTCGAACAGTCCCTGCGAACTTTGCGCTGGCGTGATCCGCCGCCGGAGTTCTTGAAGCAAACGCTGGAGATGGCGCTCGCGGAGTCGAATCGAAAGCGTCGCGTCTTCGCATGGCTCGCCTTCATCCCACGTCCGCTGCGTCTGCCGCTGGCCGCGTGTTGGATTCTCGCGTTCTACTTCCGGCTCACCACGCCGGAGGCCATCCCGCAGGCCACGCTGGAAAACTACGCCAAACTGCCGTCAGTGACGCCCGCGCAGCTCATCGCCCATCTCGCCGAAACCGAGCGTCTCGCCCATGAACTCCTCGAACAACGCCGTGGCCCCATCCCGCCGCTGTGAAGAAAGTGGAACAGGTTTTTAACCTGTTCATTCCCCGCCGCGCTCATGAACCCTGCCACCACTTCCAAACCGACAGGTTGCAAACCTGTCCCACTTTCTCGTCGATGGCTCCGTCGTCTGCTCTGGGCCTGCATCTGCCTCGTCTCGTTGATCACGGTTTACTACCAGTGGGAAAACCGCCGCAGCGCTCGTGAGCTGAAAATCGCACGCGAACGCCTTCTCGAGCGCATCGGCACGGAAAACTGGCTCGATCTCGCGCCGCCTGTCGTGCCGGATGAGCAGAACTTCTTCGCGCTGCCCGTCGTCGAGCAGTGGATGCGCCGCGAAGAAAGGCTGGTCCGCTACGTCATCCCGGAAAACGCTTTTTTGCCGCCTAACTTCGTTTCGCCGACCATCGTCGAGAACGAGGCCGAGGGCACATCGCACATTGATTTCGCGAGTTGGGCCGCAAATCGCGATTTGAAGGGCGAATCGCCTGCCGTGGCGATGAGTCGCGAACTCGGCGATGGCAACGGTTTGCTCACCCAGCTCGCCGCAGGTCTCTCGCGGCCGTTTTCGGCCATGAAACCGCATCAGCGTGACGAACTCACCGACGCAGGTGCCAATCCGTATGACGTGACACAACCCAACATCAGCAACGTGAACCAGCACATGAAGGATCTTGGCCTCCACCTTCGCGCGGCGGCCGCGGCCGGCGATGTGGAGAAGACACGCAGGGCCTCGCTTATCCTGCTGCGGTTGTTTCCGGAGACGGGTGCCTCGCACAATTGGCTCATCGGCTCGCTGGTGAGCATAGCGACACACGGAATCGCCTTCGAGGCACTGCAAGACGCCCTCGGCATGCAAGCCTGGGATGAAAACAGCCTTCGCGCGCTGCAACTCCAGCTCGGCAAGATCAACGACATCGAGGTCATGCAAAACGCGATGAGCATGGAGACACTCACCGGCTACGGCGTCGGCCTTTTCATCCGCGAAAGCTGTCGCAAAAACAGCAACGCAGTCGAATTGCTCAACTTCGGTCGCGAGGACGACTCCTGGCTAAAGCAGATCCATGCACAGGCCGTGCGCGTCGGCTACATCTACGGCCCCACTGGCTGGCACGATGCGAACACGGCCTTCTATGTTGAGTGCTACCTCGATCTGCTCGGTCCGAAAGGCGAAACGGCGTGGAAGGACGGAACCCAACGCTACCAAACGCTCAAAATGCGTCTGGAGGACGAATACCGCCACATCGAATGGGACATGCGCCGCATCATCGGTGGCATGGCCTTGCCAAACATCGGCAACATCTCCGATGCTGCTGCCGAGACGCTCTTCCACCGCGGCTGCCTCATCCTCGGGTGCGAATTGGAAAGGTATCGCCTGCGTCACGGCGCGTATCCAGCTTCGCTCGATGCGGTGACGGACGCATTGAAGCTGTTCTCTATTGTCGATCCCGCCCAACCAACGCAACTGCCCGGCTACCGCGTCGAGCCGGACGGCTACGTCCTTTCCTCCGTGAAGGACAAAAGCTGGGACTGGCGCACGAAACGCACTCCATGAACTCCAAACCCATCACCCAGACTTTGTACACGCTCCGTCTTGCTCGTTGGCTGTGGCGACTCATCTGGAATCGCCTTGTGGCGTGGACGTTGGTCATGCTCGTCTCACTCATTACCGTGCTCTGGCAGTGGGAGAACTGGCGCAGTGCCCGGGAGCTGAAGGAGGTGCATCGGCGTGTGGTCGAGCGGCTGGGGACGGATGATCCCTTTGCCTTCATGCCGCCGAAGGTCACGGATGAGCAGAACTACTTCGCGAATCCGGTGATCGAATCATGGCTGAGGGTGACGGACCCGAAAACCGGGCAGATGCAATACACAGCACCTTCGAATGCGCTGCTGCCGAAGGATTTCATCATGCCGGAGATCATCGAAGGCGATGATGGAGCACCTGGGCAGCTCGATTTGAAGGCGTGGATGGCCAAACGTGCGGCTCCAGCAAGTGAGGAAGCCTTGACCGTGCTCGCCCACGAGCTGGGTGACGGCTACAGGCTCCTGTCCAAGCTCGCACAGGGGCTGAACAAACCCTATTCCATCATGAAACCCGGCCAGCGAGAGGCGACGGAAACGGCGGGCGAAAATCCGGCGGAGGCGGCGATTCCCCAGTTTCAAAACCTGAACCGTTTTCAGCAGCAGCTCGGCCTTCATCTGCGCAGCGCGGCGATGGTGGGAGACAAGGAGAAGACCGCAATGACCGCTCAGATCATGCTGCGCTTCAGCGAGGCCCCGGCACGCGGCGGCATCATCGGCATCCTGGTGCCGCTGGCACTACACGACATCACTTTTGATGCGCTGCACGAAGCGCTGGAGCATCCAGCGTGGACGGAGGAGTCGCTGGGCCGTTTGCAGGTGCGGCTGGGCCAGTTTGACGAATTGGAGAGCTACGAGAAATCGTTCGGTGGCGAGATCACGGGCATGTTTGCCGCGCTCACCTACTTCCGCAGTCATCCCGAGGTGGTGGAGCAAATGAATGTGTATCAACCGGGCTGGAAAGGCTGGGAGGACCGGGCTTTCGCGTTCGCGATGATTCGCGGCCCCATCGGCTGGCATGATGCCAACATCGCCTTCTATGCAGACTGCATCCTGGAGCAGCTCGGACCTGCGGGGAAGGCCGCATGGCTCACAGCCGCAGCGCGTGATGAAAAAGTGCGCCTGCTTAGCAAAGAGGCCAATTCATGGCCGAACCCGCGCCGCATCCTCGGAGCCATCGCACTCCCGAACCTCGGAATCCTCTCCCAATCCGCTGCTGAGACGCTCTTTCACCGCCGCTGCCTCATCATCGCCTGTGCGTTGGAGAAGCATCGTCTGCGTCACGGAACCTTTCCAGCCTCGCTGGAGGTGGTGAAGGATGATTTGAAGCTCTTCACGCTCGATGATCCGGCACGTCCCGGCTATTTGCTAGGCTTCCGCCTTGAAAATGGCGGCTACATCCTCTGGTCCGCTGGGCCGGATTCAAAGGATGATGGTGGTGCGAAGGAAAAAGACTGGTTGTGGCGCATGAGGCCTGTGCTGGTTCAGTAGCCAAGCATGCTTCCTTGCCGAAAGTCAAAACGCGGACGGCCTTTCGACCGTCCGCGCTTCGGGTTCTTGGGGGGGGTGATTTAGCACACAGGCTAGAAAGCCTATGCTACGGCTTAGTAGCGGTAGTGATCGGTCTTGTAAGGGCCTTCGACGGGGACGCCGATGTAGTCAGCCTGGTCTTTGGAGAGGACGGTGAGCTTCACGCCGATCTTGGCGAGGTGCAGGCGGGCGACTTCTTCGTCGAGTTTCTTCGGCAGAACGGTGACGCCGATGGGGCGGCTGTCCTTGGTTTCCCAAAGTTCGATCTGGGCCAGCGTCTGGTTGGTGAAGCTGTTGCTCATCACGAAGCTCGGGTGGCCGGTAGCACAGCCGAGATTCACGAGGCGGCCTTCAGCCAGCATGTAGATGCTGTTGCCAGCCGGGAAGGTGTACTTGTCCACCTGCGCCTTGATGTTGAGGCGCTTCACGTCTTTGCGCTCGTTGAGCTTATCGACCTGAATCTCGTTGTCGAAGTGGCCGATGTTACACACGATGGCTTGGTCCTTCATCTTCTCCATGTGGGCGAGGGTGATGATGTCCTTGTTGCCGGTGGTGGTGACGTAGATGTCGCCATAACCGAGGGTGTCTTCGATCGGCATGACGCGATGACCTTCCATGGCGGCCTGGAGGGCACACACGGGGTCGATTTCGGTCACGATGACCTGAGCGCCCATGCCGCGGAGGGCAGCAGCGCAGCCTTTACCCACATCGCCATAGCCGCAGACGACGCCGACTTTGCCGGCGATCATGACGTCGGTGGCACGCTTGATGCCGTCGAGCAGGGATTCGCGGCAGCCGTAGAGGTTGTCGAACTTGGACTTCGTGACGCTGTCGTTCACGTTGATGGCTGGGAAGAGCAGCTTGCCAGCACGCGCCATTTCATAGAGGCGATGCACGCCGGTGGTGGTCTCTTCGGAGACGCCCTTGAGATCTTTGATGATCGTGTGGAAGATGCCGGGCTGGTTCTTGGCGATGTCTTTGAGCAGGTCTTTGATGACCTTCACTTCATGGTTGTCGGACGGGGTGTTCACCCAATCGTCGCCGTTTTCCATCTCATAGCCTTTGTGGATGAGGAGGGTGACGTCGCCACCGTCATCGACGATGAGCTGTGGTCCTTTGTCGCCGGGGAAGATGATGGCCTTCCAGGTGCACCACCAGTATTCTTCCAAGGTCTCGCCTTTCCAAGCGAACACAGGCGTGCCGGAAGCCGCGATGGCGGAGGCAGCGTGGTCCTGGGTGGAGAAAATGTTGCAGGAAGCCCAGCGGACATCGGCACCGAGTTCCTTCAGCGTCTCGATGAGCACGCCGGTCTGGATGGTCATGTGCAGGGAGCCGGTGATGCGGACGCCAGCGAGGGGCTTTTTCGGACCGTATTTCTCGCGGGTGGCCATGAGGCCGGGCATTTCGTGCTCGGCAACGTCGAGTTCTTTGCGACCGAAGTCGGCGAGGGCGATGTCTTTTACTTTATAGTCGGACATGAGGTGTCGTGTGGGTTCAGGTTTGGGGGTTAAAAGAAACAAATCATCGTATCAGGATGTGATGATATGTGCTGATACGGCTGTGGAAGTCAAACGGCGATTTTTTAACGCCGATGAACTTTTCCCACTGGAATCAATACCTGATGGAATGAAGCCGTCACAATGAGCCTGATTGCCTTTGGCTCAGTCAGTGCCACTTTCGCCGCTCTCCCCCGAAACATGAACATCATCACCGGATTCCTGGCGCTACTCGGGCGCTGGACACTCAGCAACCTGAGCTATTACGGCCAGATAGGCGCGCTGATAGGTGAGCTGCGGGACTGCGTGTTTCATGG
Organism: Prosthecobacter sp.; assembly: GCA_044361885.1. Classification (GTDB taxonomy): domain Bacteria; phylum Verrucomicrobiota; class Verrucomicrobiia; order Verrucomicrobiales; family Verrucomicrobiaceae; genus Prosthecobacter. Next base: position 9,394 of record JBIKIA010000041.1, read on the forward strand.
GCGGATCAGGTGGCGGCTGATGATGGAGCAGATCGTCAATATCGGCTATGGCACGCAGGCGGTGGTGATCGTGACGGGGGCTTTTACGGGAGCGGTATTCACGGCGCAGTCGTATTTCAAATTCAAGGACTTCGGCATCGGCTCCAGTGTGGGCAGCGTGGTGAGCGTGTCGCTTTGCCGTGAACTGGGTCCGGTGCTGGCAGGGCTGATGGTGACGGGCCGCGTCGGTGCGGCGATGGCGGCGGAGATCGGGACGATGAAGGTGAGCGAGCAGATCGACGCGCTGCGCGTCATGGGCGCGCATCCGGTGGACTACTTGGTAATGCCGCGCTTCCTGGCGATGATGATCTCGATGCCGCTGCTCATCGCCGAATGCATCGCCTTTGGCCTGTGCGCCTCCGTGCTGGTGGGCACGCAGGTCTTCAAAATTCCCTTCGCCTGGTTTTGGACTCATGTGCTGAATCACACGAACCTCGAGGATGTGAGCTTTGGCATGATCAAAGGCTTCTGTTTCGGAATTTTGATTGTGCTCATCTCCTGCCATCAGGGACTGCTGGCCACGAATGGGGCCGTGGGCGTGGGCCGCAGCACCACACGGGCAGTGGTGTTTTCTTCGCTGGCTCTGCTGGTGGCAAATTTTTTCCTCACCATGCTGCTGAACTACTTCTTCCCACTCGGCAGCGCTGTTTGATCATCCTCATGTCTGCCACCAAACCCGTCGAACCTTTCATCCGTATCTCTGGACTCGCCAAGAGCTTCGGCGAACAGAAGACATTGCAGGGCGTGGACCTCACGATCCATCATGGCGAGACCATCGTACTCATCGGCCCCAGCGGTGAAGGCAAAAGCGTGCTGCTGAAGCACATCATCGGCCTGTTGCACCCTGATGCGGGTACGGTGGAGATGGAAGGCATCGACCTTAGCCACATGAAGGAACGCCAGCTCCTGAAGATGCGGCGGCGCATGGGCTACTTGTTTCAAAACTCTGCTCTCTTTGACAGCCTCACCGTGGCTGAAAACGTGGCCTTTCCGCTGAAGGAGGCTGGCATCCGGGACAAGGCGGAGATCGATGCTCGTGTGCATGAGGCGCTGGATCTCGTCGAACTGGAGGAGCATAAGAACAAGATGCCCATCAACCTCTCCGGTGGCATGCGAAAGCGAGTCGGCATCGCACGGGCGATCATCAACCGGCCCGAGTGCATCCTTTATGATGAGCCCACCTCCGGGCTCGACCCTATCGTCACCGATGTGATCGACTGCATGATCCAGCGCCTGCAAAAGCGCTTCCGTGTCACCAGCATCGTCATCACCCATGACATGGGCAGTGTCTTCAAAATCGCCGACCGCGTGGCGATGCTCAAAAATGGCGTCATTCACTGGCTCGGCACGCCCGATGAACTCCGCAACTCCCCCGATCCCGACATCCAGGACTTCATCGCCGGCCGCTCCGGCATGACCGCCTAATTTCCCCATCATGAATTCAGATCGCAAAACCGAAATCCTCGTGGGCTTGTTCCTGCTCGTGGGCCTGATCCTGCTCGGCGGCATCATCCTGCAGTTTGGCAGCATCCGCAGCATCTTCCGCGACACCTACCTCCTTCAGGTTTCCTTCACCAAGGCCTCCGGCATCAAACAAGGCTCCCCCATCTACCTCGGCGGCTCCAAAGTCGGCAAAGTGAAGCACTTCCCCCGCCTGAATGAAACCTACACCGGCGTCATCATCGACCTGGAGATCTTCGACAGCATCGAGGTGCCTCGTGATGCCGCTTTTGTGATCAGTTCAGATGGCCTCATGGGAGATGCGCTGGTGGAAATCCAGCCCACCGGCAAAGAAACCACCGAGTTCATCCCTCACGACTACGACCAGATCATCAAAGGCCAGTCCGGCGGCGGACTCTCCGACCTTCAGGGCCAGGCCGAACTCGTGGCAAAGAAGGTCGATCTCGTGCTCGACGATGTGCGCACTGCCCTCGTCGATGTGAAAAGCTCCATGCAGAAGGTGAACAAAGACGCGCTCTCCGACTCCACGATCCAGGATTTCAAAGAGAGCATGGAGCACCTGAACAAAACCATGACCCGCGTGGATGACAAAGTGCTCGGCGATGAAAACGCGGCCACCCTCAAGGCAGCGCTCGCAGACATCAGGGAAGCCGCCGCCAGCTTCAAAACCAGCGCCAAGAACGTCGAGGAATCCAGCAAGCGACTCGGGCCGATGTTTGACAAGCTGGACCCCGCTATCGCCAAGGCCGACAAGGTGATGACTACCGCCGACGAATCTCTCGTTTCCATCAAAAAAGCCGCCGACAGCTTTGCCGCCGCTGCTCGAAACATCACCACCAGTAAGGGCCTGCTCGGCGCGCTCATGAATGACACTGAGTTGAAGGACGAGTTCTCCGACCTCATCTCCAACCTCAAACGCAACGGCGTGATCTTTTACAAGAACAGCGCCGACAAAGAGCGGGTAGAGCCAGAGACCAAAGCGCCAACCGCAGAGCCCGCCAAACGCAAACCACTCTTTGGCCGCTGAGGCCTCAGGAGTACTTCACATTCTTCTGCGGCTCCATCTCGAAGGCGGTCGCATCCTGTTCGGCGATGTTCGGCTTCACCACTTCCTCGCGGAACTTGATGTAATAGGGGTCGTCTTGGCAGATCACCAGCTTGTCCATGCTCTCGACTTCAATGTACACGAACCAGGGGAAGGGATCGTTCGGGTTCACGCGCTTGCCGGTTTTCACCGCCAGCACCTCCGGCACGCGCAGGAGCTGCACGCGGGTCTGGGACATCATGTGCTCCAGCTTTTCTTCGGTGACTTCGGGCTTGAGCTTGTAGAGGCTCAGGTAGGCGATCATGCGGCGTGGTGGTGGAGGAGCGTCCGCAGGGCGGATGGATCAGTTTTTCCAGTCCAGCACACCTTTGCGCCAGGCATAGGCAAAGGCCACGCCGAGGATGGTCACGAAGCTCAGTGCCGCGAAGAAGATGCCCGCGCCATGAGCAGCCAGGTAGTCTTTATAAATGACGGCCCAGGGGTAGAGGAAGACGACCTCGATATCAAAGAGCACGAAGAGCATCGCCACGATGTAGAACTTCACGCTGAAACGCGGCTGGCCGTCCTGGAGCGGCAACATCCCGCACTCGTAGGCCGTGTCTTTGATGGCACTGCGTTTCGCCGATCTGCCGACGAGGACAGAAATCAAAAGCGTGACACCGGCAAAGCCGCAGGCGAGGACGATCTGGAACAGGACGGGCAGGTAAGTTTCAAGCATGGCTCAGGCGGGGGGAGTGAAGCGGCGGAGAGGTAGCCGAGGCGGCAGAGAGCGTCAAATCCCGAAACGGTTCGCTCAAAAATGCAACGGGCCGTTTCCAGAAAGGAAACGGCCCGTGCTTTAAAGGGGGATTGGAAACTCGCGAATTAGCGAGCTGCCACAGCCGCCGTGCGGGCGGCGATGGTGGCCTGGTGGGACTCACGCAGACCAGGAAGACCGCGATAGGTCTTGGTAACTTTCGCACATAGACCGCGGCTCACGAGGCCTTGCAGCTTCTCGTAGGAACGCAGGCGGAGCATCTCTTCGCCTCCGCTCACAGCATTCTTCAGCTTCAGGTTGTCATAGACCAGTTTGAAAAGCTGATTGAACTCAAGGGTGTCACCGTTGCCGAGGACATTGACGAGTTCGTCAGTAACATGATCAGGAACGCGGCGGGAAAAACGTGTTTTACGTGTCGGAGTCGTAGCCATAGGGGTCTATAGATAACACGGTTCGGAGTAGTTGGCGAAAGGTTTGTGCTCTTGGTCGGAAGTTTCTCATACGCGCAATGCAAGCCACAAGATTTTTCCAACTCCAAGGTTGACAATACCTTGGCAGAACGAGCGATGTATTCACATCGCATGTGCAACTTGTGGTTATTTAACCGCAATCTTGAAAAGCTGCTTTTTCGTTCGGATGAAGATCGCCCCGTCCGCCACGGCTGGGGAGGCAGTCATCGCGTCCGGCAGTTTGTTCGTCGCCAGGATTTCGAACTTGTCCGCCGCCTTGATGACATTCACGTCCCCTCGGTCATTGCAGAAATACAGCCGGTCTTCCGCCGCGATCGGCGAAGGCAGATGCTGCCCGGCGATGCGGTCCTCCCACACATCCGTGCCGGTCTCGGGATTCATGCAGGTGACGATGCCCCCACGGGTGATCTGGAAAAGCAGCCCGCCAGCAAGAACGGGGCAGGACTCGCTAGCATTGCGCTTTTCACGATCCCACAGCGTGTGGCTCTCCGTGATGTCGCCCTTCATCTTGTCATCGATGCGGATGCCCAGCGTGTGGGAACGCTCGGAGCCCGTGTTCAGGATCAGCACTTCCTTGTGAACCAGCGGGCGGATCGCCGCATTGAATCCGCCGTGACGCACGGTCCACAGCTCCTTGCCCGTCGCCACATCATAACCAAAAGCCGCCCTCGAGCCCACAGACACCAGCGTCTCGATGCCACCGAGGTTGAAGACGCTCGGCGTGTGGTAGGCCTTCCGCATATCGCCATCGCGGGTCGGTTTACCTTCTTTGTCGAGGTCACCGTAATCCGTTGTGCGGCCTGTCTTCCAAACCGTCTCACCAGTCTTTTTGTTCAGTGCGGTGACGAATTGTTCGTTGATGCCATCGAAGGTCAAAAAGATCAGGTCGCCATGGATTGCAGGTGAAGAGCCAGGGCCGCGATAGTGGTTCACGTTGATGTCGCGCCGCTGCCACACCGTCTTGCCCGTCTGGGGATCAATCCGCGCCGTGCCATAAGTGCCGAAGTGGACGTAGAGTGCATCCGCCTCCAGCACGGGCGATGGCGCAGCGTAGTTATTCAGCGGGTTGCCGAGGATTTCGGGGTTCGCATTTTCAAATAGCAGGATGTGATGCACCACCTTCCCGCTCTGGCGGTCGATGCCATAAACGTACTGCTTCTTCCCGTCCGCCGTCGCAGCCGTGAACCACACGCGGTCCCCGCCGATCACCGGCGTGCTGTGGCCATCGTCTTCGAGATCCGTCTTCCACACGATGTTCTCCCCCGTGTCCGAGTTCCACTTCAGCGGAATCTTTGCGGCTTCAGCTTCAGGCACCACACCATCAAGCGTCGGACCATTTTTATCGGGCCAAAACAGCGGTGTTGTGGCGGTTTGTGCGCCGAGAAGTGTCGTGCCAAGAAAAGTGAGAAGAAGGGGGCGAAGCATGTGGGCGGAAGTCACGGTGGCAGGAGAGGGCTTCTTTCGCCACACTTGGACTACGCTACCATGACTTACTCTCTCCCAAGCAGATCGCGCAGCTTCCTGCGCAGCGTGGCGCGGTTCATATTTAACGCGAACGCAAGTCGTGTGGGCTTGTCATCAAAGCGTTCCAACAACGTGGCCAGCATTTGCTTCTCCACATGTGCGAGCAGGGAGTCGTAGTCCGGCCAGGCTGGTTCCGGCCCAGTGAGCCTTTGGTCCAGCCAGATAGACAAAGCCCGATTCAGTACCGTATCCAAATGTCCCGCGTTGTCTGTCTGCGTGGCTGCCGCTACCGCCTCAGGTAGATGGCGCGGCAGCACCAGCGTCCCGGAGCACACCGCAGCAGCGTGTTGCATCGCCGCTGCCAGCTCGCGCACCTGGCCGGGCCAGGGGTAGGCCTTCAGACAAGCCAGCGTCTCCGGGGCCAGCATCAGTTCACGTCCCGGCGCCGCACGTCCGGCCATATAGGCGGCCAGTGCGGGAACATCCTCCACCCGGTCACTCAGCGGCGGCAGCACCACCTGCAGCACGGCGAGTTGATAAAAAAGATCCTCGCGGAATCGCCCCGCGCAGATCGCGTCCGCCAGAGAAGATGAAGAAGTGGCAAGCACGCGCGGCTGAGGTCGCTCCGCGCTCAACAACCGCGCCAGGAGCGCCTGAAGCGGCAGCGAGAGGGAGCCGATCTCCTCGACGAGCAACGATCCCTCGCGTGCCGAATCCATCGCCTGCTGAAGCGCGGCCTCTCGCTCTGCCTCCGGCCATTCGTCCGCTCGGAAAGTCACCATCGGCCCCGCCGAGCCCCTGCCATGCCGATGGATCACCTGTGCGGCCAGCGTTTTGCCCACGCCACGCGGACCACTCAAAAGCACCGGCACCTCCGTGGCGCAGGCTTGGGCGACCACGGCAAAGGCACGCTGCATCCCTGGCGCAGCACCGATCATCAACGCCTCCTCATTCGCGGTTGTCGTCGGCACAGCAGACGCAACTTTCTCACGGATTGTGGATGGCATCAGTCCACGCAGGCAGGCCTGCATCTCTTCGAGGTTTAGCGGTTTGAGAAAATAATCATGTGCTCCGAGGCGGCGAGCCTCCAAAGCGTTCTCCAACGTTCCATGTGCTGTGATGATGAGCACCGTCGGTGGCGCAGGCATGGCGCGCAGTTGCTCCAGCACCCGCAATCCGCTCACATCCGGCAGGCCGATGTCCAACAGCACGAGTTCAAAGGGCTGGCGCTGGGCCTTGTCGATCCCGCTTTGACCCGAGGCCGCAACCACTGGCTCTGCTCCGAGCCTCCGCACTACGGTGGAGAGTGCCGCCGCGAGGGCGTATTCGTCTTCGATGATAAGGACACGCATGTTTTAGAGAGGACGAAGCATCCCAAAGATCCATGGGGCTGGACTTAGATTTTTCGTCATTCGGGTTTCATCATTCCGCACGGATGGTATCCCCGACAGGAATCGAACCTGTATCCAGCATTTAGGAAACGCTTGTTCTATCCGTTGAACTACGGGGACGCGGATGCGGGGCATACATGCATGGAAATGCACTCGCTGGCAAGCTTGGTGCAGTGCCCAGCGCTCACTTCGCCGCCTTCTTTTTCTTCGGCGTGGCCTTGCCCGCCCTGGGACTCTCGAAGGTCGGGGCGATGGTGCCTTTCTTCCATTCGGTGATGGCGGCCTGGATCTGGGTCACGAGTTCGGGTTTTTCGGCAGCGAGGTCTTCCGTCTCGCCGATGTCGGTGGTGAGGTTGTAGAGCTCGGGCTCCCCAGTGGCGGTTTGCACAAATTTCCATGGGCCCTGG
>JBIKIA010000678.1:0-2779 GCA_044361885.1 Prosthecobacter sp.
TGATGCTGGCGGCGTTCAGACCTTCAATGAGGCGGCTGTAGGTGATGCCGAGGGGACGTGCGGCGGCATTGATGCGCTGCACCCACAGATTGCGGAAGTTGCGCTTACGGACCTTACGGTCACGATAGTTATACGTCATCGCCTTGCGGACAGCGTCCTTGGCGTAACGGAAATGAGTTTTGCGGAAACCTTGGAAGCCCTTCGCTTTCGCGATGGTGCGCTTCCTGCGTTTACGACTGGCTGGGGCGTTAGTTGCTCTGGGCATTTTCTTTGTCAGTGATCAGACTGTTGATGGATTCGATGACCGGACTCATCTGAACTGAGGTCTCGCGGGTGCTCGACCAGTCCGGAACATCGTGGCCTCCATTGGGGAGGCCTGTGGTTAAGGGCCTATCTGTGCGAGAACGGCATGTTCGCGAGGACGGCTTTCTTATCCACTTCTGCCACGAGGGCGACTTTGCCAAGGTTGCGTTTCCGTTTCCGGTTCTTGTTCTGGAGGATATGACGCTTGCCTTGTTTTCGGCGCAGCACCTTACCCGTCGCAGTAACTTTGAAACGTTTGGAGACGGCTTTTCTTGTTTTGGCTATACCAGGATTTTTGGACATAGGGGCGGCGAAGGTGGCGGCGATCCCTGGATTGGCAAGGTGTTTTTCACAAGATTGAGAAGCTGTGAAAATGCCCCGAATCCCCTCGCAAACATGCTCGACGGGATGCCCGGCCTTTGCTGTCATAGACCCACATCTCCACTGTGCTGCCTTTCGCCCCCAGATTCCTCTTTTTTTGCCTGCTGCTGAGCTCCCGGCTGCCTGCGCAGACGGAGTTGGGCTTTGAAAAGACCTCCCTGGCCTGGCGGACGGCGCTGCACTTCGATCCGGGGGCGGAGGCTCCGCTGCGGTCGCTGGTGGAGCTGTATCAAAAGGAAGGCCGGGCGGGGGATCTGGTGACGCTTTACACGGAGCACCGGGTGCAGTTCCCCCAGGATGAAAACGCCGCCGTGGTGCTGGCGAGGCTCTACATGGCGCTGAAGGACGCGCGGGCGGAGACTTTTCTCCAGGAGGCCATGTCCCGGCATCCGCAAAATGCTCTGCTGAGGCGGGCGCAGGCGGAATGGCTGGAGCTGCGCTTCGACCCCCGGGCCCTGGAGAGTCTGGATGAGGCGGTGAAGCTGGAGACGGCCGTGCCGGCGCGACGGGCGCAATGGCTTGAGGAACTGATCAAGACGGCTGCGCATACGGGGCGTGAAGATCTGGTGTCGGCGCGACTCTCGGCGCTGACTCAGGAGGCGGTATTCAATCCTTCCCAGCGTCTCCACTGGGCTCGCCGCTGCCTGGAGGCAGGTTTGAAAAAGAGTGCGGCTGCGGTGCTGAAGGGCGGGGATTTCTCCGCGCTTCAGGGCGAGGAGGCGGTGGAAGCGCTCTTTGCACAGTCACGAGTGGCTTTTGCGGCGGAGCAAAAGTCCGAAGCTGCACGACATGCCCACGCTTTGCTCTCGATCCTGGCTCCAGACCACTGGCGGCGGGAGGAAGCGCTGCGCCTGCACTGGCAGACGGTGGATGAAAAGGAGCGCGAGGTATCTCTGGCCACGGCGGCGAGTGCCTGGAAGGCGTCCCCGGCAAATGAGTCGGCGGCGTTGAGTTATGGGGAGCTTCTAATCTTGGCGGGTCGGCGTGATGAAGCGCTGCAAGTGTGGCAGGAAGTCATGCGCTCACTTCCCGCGGCGAGGTTGATCGAGGCTCGTGTGGTCGCGCTCTTCGAGTCGATGCGGCGGGACGAGGACTTGCTCCGCTTTCTCCAGGATCGAGTGAGAGTGCAGCCAGAACGGGAAGATTTGCGGCTGCTGCTCGCACGGCGTCTGCTTCAGCTTGGGCGCATTGAGGCGGGACTGGCGGCGCTGGAGGAGCTACTGGCGGAAAAAGATGCCGCAGAGCGTGTGACGACTCTGCTCCAGACCGCCCGCTGGCTTCGCCTGCAAAACCTCTTCGGCGAGGCCGCCCGTGTGCTGGAGGTGGCTTTGACCGCTGAACCCCAACGCTGGGAAGTGCGGAAGGAGCTGGCGGAGATTCATCTGCTGATGAAGCGCCCGGAGGAGATGGAGAAGCTCTTCAATCTGGAAATGAGCGATGACGTGACGGCTGAAGTGCGGATGGAGATCGCGCAGTTTTTGATTGCCCGGAAGATGTGGCCGCAGGCACGCCGGATGCTGGAGGTCTGGATTCAGCGGAAGCCGGGTGAGTTCGACGCACGGCTGCTGCTCGCGCGGGTGGAGTCGCTGGCCGGAGCATCAGCCGAGGCTGAAAGGCGACTCAACGAATGTCGCGCTTTGTGTGACACGGAGGCGCGCTATGCGGCCTGGCTCGCCGTGGCCTGGGAAAGAGCCACGGAGCTGGAGAAGATGGAGGTTTTCATCCAGGAGGAGCGCCAGCGCCTTTGGCCGAAGGAGGGCGAGACCTGGGAAGCGGAGCGTTTGAAGAAACTCGGTGTGCTGGCCGGACAAACGATGCAGTCACGCCTGCAAGACGAGTCGGAAAAGCTGCTCCGAGCTGCGCTGGCAGAACCGAAGATGCCTGCGTCGGCCAAAGTGGAGATTCGGAGACAACTGATCAGCGTGCTCGATGGTCGGGAAGACAAACGCAAGGCGCTGGAGGTAGAGATCGAGGCTGCGTTGGTAGAGAATCAGGATGATGGGGCAGGGGATCTGCGTCTGCGGCTGGCGCTGATGTATTTTCAGGCGAAGCGGCTGGATCTCTGGCGCTCGACGATGGTGGCGGTGGCTCCTGA
>JBIKIA010000065.1:0-13622 GCA_044361885.1 Prosthecobacter sp.
CGCTGGTGAATGCACGACAGACGGATCTGATGCCGATGGCGGCAGTCATGGCCGAACGAATGGTGCGGCTCCAGCCAGATGAGAAGGCGCACTGGATCACCTGGACCTCCATGCTCGTGGAGTCGGGAGAGGAGGCGAAGCTACGTCTCGCGCTGCGGGAGATGCGGGCGCGAGCAGCGGCCTGGAAGCTGAGCGATGCCGCGCAGGAGACACTGCGTCGTCATCTGGCGGCGAGTTGCTGGCGTAGTATCGCAGAGGTGATCGGTGACCCTGACCGTAGTGTGGATGAAGCGCTGCTTTGCCTCGGTGAGTTGGAGCAAACGGAGCAACAAGCGCAACGTCGTCTCTGGCTGGCCTGGGCGCGCGGGATGCTGGCGCTGCGTTCTGGAGATGAAACCTCGCTGGCCGATGCTCGTGCTGCCTTGAGCGGAAAAGAGGAATGGGTCGTGTTCCCCGACGGGCTTTCCCTTTCTCTCACTGAAGCACGGCGAATGCTCGAAGCCGTGGCTCCTGCGCCCGAAGTGAAGATCCCACCAATGGCGCATGGCGACTACTCGAAGCCGGGCAAGTTGAGCTGGGTCTTCCAGCCGCAGAACAAAGCCGAGCTTCAGCGCTGGTGTCTCACACCTGATGGGAAGCGAATGCTGGTGCAGGACACCTTTGGTCGGCTCTACGCCGTGGATCGTCGCACGGGGAAACAGCTCTGGGATTGGCGTCGCGTCAGAGCTGCGGTGCCTGCGGCTCTGACACGCGATGGCGGCGAGTTGGTGAGTTATCCGATGGAATGGTGCGTGAGTGATGAACACCTCACCGTGCTCGATGAGACGGGCATCGTTTGTTTGCGCATTGCCGATCATTCGGTCGAGTGGGAGATCCCAACGCCCGGTGTGGTGCACACCGGAGCGCAGGGTACGCTGGCCCAGTCGGGCAATCGAGTGCTCTGGTGGAGGGCGGCGCTTGGACGGCTGGAGGCTCTCGATGAGATGAATGGCAAGCGACTCTGGTCCCGCCTGATCCCTGCTCTGGGTGAGGCCGCGAAATCGAATCCAAGTTCCCCCGTCTGGCTGATGAGCGGCATGCGCTGTGACGGTGAACGAGCCGTGATCTGGGGCAGTGGCACAGCGGTCGTTCGTGTGAGCGATGGGGCGTTGATTTGGAAAGCCGCTACCAGCGAGCAACCACTGAGTTTTCCGCTGCAACTCGATGACACCACTTCTGTAAAACCCAACGTCAGCACCCCTGGAGCGAGCTTTCTTTCCGCTGCCACGGCAGCGCGTTCCTTCAGCAGTCGGGCGAGTTTGACCACCCTTCTTCTGGCAAACTCTCACGCGATTCCCAGCTACGGTTATCCCGGCATGTATGGCAGCGCGCAGAGCAGTCCGTGGTTGCTCTGGGGCGGGGAAGGGGAGCGCTGGCTTCAGGGAGATGGACTGTGGCTGATCAGCCAGAACATGGCTTCTGCACGCTACTCGGCATTGGGTTTCCCGAGCATGATCAGCTCGCGTTCACGTTCGCCGTTTTATCTCGGGGCTGCCACACCGGTCGGCACGGCGGGCCGCAGCCTCATTGCCGCCAGCGAGCGAGGTGTCGTCAAAGTGATGGCCGATGGCAGTGCCCGTGCGCTGGTCACTTATGAGGTGCGCGAAAACGCGCCTGAGAAGCATCCGCTGCCATCGGTGGGAATGGATGGCACGACGCTCGTGGTCGCCGATAGCGAGCAGGTGCGCGTGGTTGATGCGCTCAGCGGAGTGACCCTTTGGGAAAAGCCATGGCCAGCGGATGCATCTGCCATAGTGGTCAGCGAACGCGAGGCGCTGAAGTCCTGGCAAAGCCTGCGCTGGAGTTCACGCGGCCTGTCTTTTTACGATGGTCATGGCCGCACCCAGGTCTGTGAATGGCGCGCATTGATGAGCGGCGGTGATCTTGTGTTGCCTGCTAGCACGCGGTCGCTGATCTGTCTGCGTTGCGGCCCGTAGACTCACTCCGCATCGATGTCCCAGGCTTTCAGCCAGTCGGTCTTTTGCAGCTTCCAGCCTTCTTTGAGAAGACGCTGCTCCATGTCGGGGAAGTGCGCGGCACCGTAAAAGATGGCGATGCGTTTTTTGCCAGCAGCGATCTGTTTCTGCATCACCTCAAGTGCGTGTTTGTTGCGCTCGCCGATGATGGCGGTGCCGTTCCCGGCTTCGACTCCGGCCATGAGCTGCTCCACCCGGTCGAACTCACTGCCGATCAGCCGCTTCAGGTCCGTGGAGCTGTCCTTGCTCATCAGCAGGGTCATGATCATCGTCATGTCCGAGTTCGCCTTGCCGGAGTCTCCCGCCGCCGCCTGGGCGAGCGCGGCCTTCATCCAGAGGGTGATAAAGGTCTCCTTTTTCTCCTCCTGCTTCTCAAAGAAGCCCTCGGTGCTGAGGTCGGCGTGGACGAAGTTCTTCGCCTTGTAGTCGATGACTTTGAGTTGGCTCTCCAGTTTCAGGGTGGCGCGCATCTTTTCCTGGAGCGCCCCCAGCCATTGCAGCTTTGAGTCGCCATCGCCCACCTTGAGTTGATCGCGCTCTTCGATAGGCCGTCCCACGAGTTCGTAGAGCACGACCTCGTAGCTTTTGAAGCGGGTGTTCAGAGCGTCGAAGTATTTTTTGTCGGCAATGTGGACCGCGCCGATGAGATCCACGGTGACACCTACGGGCGAAAGATAGCTCGCGATGGCCGTCTGGAGCGAGTCCCCCTCATCTGTCTCGACGAAGCGAATGAAGTCCGTGGCCGCTGGCTCCGCTGCTACGGGTGTGGCTTTCTGTTCCTCTGCCGAAGCCGAGAAAAGCATGAGACCAAAGGCGAGCAGCGCGCGCTTCTTCATAGCGGATCAGTTGGCGAAGAGTTTGCCAAAGAAGGTCTTCATCTCTTCCCACGAGGCTTTGTCGGCTGCTTCGTTGTAGGCTGCGCCCTTGGAGTTGTCATTGCCCGCACCTTTTTGGGTAAAGGCATGGACGGCTCCGGGATAGGACACGAGCTGGTAGGCCACGCCTGCGTCCTTCATCTCCTTTTCAAAGGCGGCGATGTCGGCAGCGGGCACGAAGGGGTCATCCGCACCGTGCAGAGCCAGCACCTTGCCCTTGATGTTCTTCCCATCCGCAGGCGTCGGGCTGTCTAGCCCTCCGTGGAAGCTGACCACGCCCTTCACTGGCGCACCACTGCGGGCCAGCTCGATGGCCGCCGTGCCGCCGAAGCAATAACCGATGCAGGCTACGCGGGAGGTGTCGGTGCGGCTGTCCTTCAGCAGCACTTGCAGTGCGGCGGTCAGACGTTCACGGAGCAGGGCGCGATCCTTTTTGTATTTGCCCGCCTCCGCACCGGAGGCCGGTGGCTGCGGGCGGATGCCTTTCCCATACACATCGGCCACGAAGACATTGTAGCCGAGTTCTGCCAGCATCTTCGCGCGCATCTTTTCATTGTCGCTCACCCCCGTCCATTGATGGACGATCAGCACGGAGGGCCGCTTCGCCGAGCTGGCATCATCAAAGGCGGCCCAGCCTTCGCAGTCCAGGCTTCCGGCTTTGTAATCCACGGGCTTTTCAATGATGGCCGCCATGAGTGGAAGCGAGAACAGCGTGAGGGCCGTGATGAGGAGTCGTTTCATAAGTGGGTGAGGCTAGGTGGTGAAGTCATACGCCGCAAGCTGCAGGCTCAGCTTCACCGAAGGATGCCGGATGTGATCGCGTTTGTTTGAGCCTATGCGCTGCTCCAACCTCACGCTCCTCTTTCTCCTCGTCGCTTCTTTCACCCATGCCCAGACTAGCGTGCGCGATGCCGGCGCGAAGGGCGATGGCACCACCGATGACACCGCCGCCATCGAAAAGGCCATTCGCGAGCATGGCAGCGTGAGCTTCCCTCGCGGCACCTACCGGCTGACGCGCACGGTGGAGATCCCTCTGGGCGAGACAGGATTCGTCGCGCTCTCCGGCGATGGCACGGCGCGCATCGTCATGGCGGGCGCGGGGCCGGCTTTCTTTTTCAAAGGCAGTCACGGGGGCACTGCGGCCCCAAGTAGTTTCATGCCTCCGGTATGGGAAAAGGAACGGACTCCGATGGTCAGTGGCATCGAGATTGTCGGTGAACATGCCGAGGCCGATGGCATCGAAGCTGTGGGCACGATGCAGATCACTCTCAGTCGTGTCGTGGTGCGGAAGTGCCGCCACGCCGTGCATCTCACCACACGCAACCGCAATGTCCTCATCGCCGACTGCCACTTTTATGAAAACAGCGGCATCGGTGTCTTCCTCGATCAATTGAACCTGCACCAGATCAATGTCGTCGGCAGTCACATCAGCTACAATGGCGGCGGCGGGATCGTCTCGCGTGGTGGCAACGTGCGGAATCTCCACATCGGCACCTGCGACATCGAGGGCAATCACAGCGTCGAAGGCCCTCCCGCCGCGAATGTGGAACTGAACTCCACGGGCGGTTCCATCGGCGAAGTCGCCATCACCGGCTGCACGCTCCAGCATACCAGCAAAGCCCCCGGCTCCGCAAACATACGCATCCTCGGTGCAGGCACCGATCCCAGCCTGGAGCGCCGCGTCGGCAGACCCACCACCCGCGAAGGCAATGTCACCATCAGCGCCAATGTCTTCAGCGATGTGAAAGTGAACATCGAAGTGCGTGAAGCACGCGGCGTCACGATCACCGGCAACACCTTTTGGGAAGGCTTCGAGCAGGACATCCTCGCCGTGAACTGCGAGCACCTCGTCATCAGCGCCAACAACTTCGACCGCAACCCACGTTATGCTGTGAATGGTTTTCTGGATGCCGAAAACAACGGGCTCGTGCTCAAAGGCTGCACCGACACCAGCCTCACCGGCAACGTTATCTCCGGCGTCTGGCGTCAGCGTGCCGCCGTGGACATCACTGAAAGCACCCGCCTCGTCATTTCCAACAATCACATCCTCGACTCCGATGGCGCGGGCCTGCGCCTGGAGAACGTGAAGCACAGCCTCGTCACCAGCAATCTCATCCGCGACGATCGCCCCGCCGAGAAGCGGAGCAAGGAGCCCTCCCTCATCGAAGTGAAGAGCGAGGGGAATCATGTCTCCGGCAACTTGCTGGGGAATCCTTGATTTCTGCACTGCTGCAAACCCACGCTGGCAATACTGCACAGGCTCGACAACCTCGGCCCATGACCCGAGAAGCTGCAGCTGAAATCTTCGAACGAATCGCCCTCCTGATGGAATTGAAGGGGGAGAATCCTTTCAAAACCCGTGCCTACAAGATGGGGGCGGAGATCGTGGAGAGTCATGCGGGGGACATCATGCAGATGGCCCGTGAGAATGATCTGGCTGGCATCAAGGGGCTGGGCGAAGCGCTGCGCGACAAACTGCACGAGATGGCGACGACGGGCCGGCTGGAGTTCTACGAGAGGCTGAAGGCGGAGTTCCCAGAGGGGCTCTTCGAACTGTTTGAGATCTCGGGCCTGGGGCCGAAGAAGATAGCGGCGCTGTATTCGAAGCTGGGGGTGGGTTCGCTGGTGGATCTGCGGCGGGTGTGCGAGAGCGGGGAAGCGGCGCAGATCAGTGGTTTTGGAGACAAGACGGTGGTGAAGATCCTGGAGGCGATTGCCTTCCGTGAGCAGCACGCTTCGGAGTTCCGACAGGATCAGGTGTATCCGCTGGCGCAGGCGATACTGGAGGCACTGCGGGAGCATCCCTCGGTATCACGCGCGGAGGTGTGCGGGAGTTTCCGGCGCGGCAAGGAGGTGGTGCATGATCTGGACTTCCTGGTGGCGACGAAGCGGCCGGAGGAAGTCATCACCGACTTCGTGAAACTGCCGCAGGTGGATAAAGTGATCGCCCAGGGCGGCACGAAGGCGAGCATATACACGGCCAATGGCGTGCAGTGTGATCTACGCGCGGTGAGCAGTGCGGAGTATCCCTTTGCGCTGAATTACTTCACTGGCAGCAAGGAGCACAATGTGGTGATGCGGCAGCGGGCGCTGGATCGCGGTCTGTCGCTGAACGAGTATGGCTTTAAACCCTCGCATGAAGGTGGCAGCATGCCGGCGGAAGCGGCGGAGATCTATGAGGAGAAGGAGATCTACCAACTCCTGGGGCTGGACTACATCGAGCCTGAACTGCGGGAGAACTCGGGTGAGATCGACGCGGCGGAGAAGGGCCGTTTGCCAAAGCTGATCGAGCTGGAGAACCTGCGCGGGGTCTTTCACAACCACACGACTGCGAGCGATGGCAAAGCGACGTTGCGGGAGATGGCGGAGGCGGCGATGGAACTGGGGCTGCAATACCTGGGCATCGCGGACCACAGCAAGAGCAGCTTTGTGGCGAACGGTCTGGATGAGCGGCGACTGCGTGCGCAGATGGCGGAGATCCGCAAGCTGAACGAAGAGTATGACGGAGACTTCCGCATCTTCGCCGGCAGTGAGGTGGACATCCTGAAGGATGGCTCACTGGACTTTAGCGACGAGCTGCTGGCAGAGCTGGACTACTGCGTGGCGAGTGTCCACAACGTCTTCAATTTGCCCGAGGCGGAGATGACGGCGCGGATCATCCGGGCGATCGAGAATCCGCACGTGACCATGCTGGGGCATGTGACGGGCCGTCTGCTGGCGCAGCGCCCGGCGTATGCGGTGAACATCCCGGCCATCATTGATGCTGCGGCAGCGACGGGGACCATCATCGAGCTGAATGCCAGTGCGTGGCGTCTGGACATGGACTGGCGCTGGTGGCGTCTGGCCGTGGAGAAAGGCGTGAAGTGCAGCATCAACCCGGATGCGCACAGCACACGCGGTCTTCAGGATGTGCTCTTCGGCGTGCGCGCGGCCCGCAAAGGCTGGCTAACTCGAAAGGACGTGATCAACTGCCTGCCGCTGGGAGAGATCGAGAAGGTGCTCTAAGCTGGGCGTGTCCGCATTAATCATGCGCCGTGATGTGTTTGAGCGGATGTGAGGGGGAGTGGCATTCACTCACCCTTAATCTCGTCCCAAGATTTTAAACCCGTCACTGGTAGCATTGGCGCAGCGGCGGCATCCCATTCCGGTGTCCCCGCAACACGGAAGAGATCCCAGATCTGCTTCTTGCTGTGTGGCGTAACCACAGAGTTTGGTGCGTTCCTCCAGAGGCCGAGTCGCAGTCCGCCTTCCTGGGCGTGATCGACGTGACGATGGTAGATGAAAGCATCCACCAGAGGCAACCGGCGACATTTTTCCCAGGCATAGGCAAAAGCAGCGGCTTGCAGGGATTCTCCCTCAGGGGTGAGCAGCAGATGAAAACCCTGCTCGGAAAGGATGACACGGCGCGGCTGACCTTTGATCAGCAGTTCAGGTTTCCTGAGATGGCGGCAGAGCACCTCCAGATTCTTGAAGGTGACCTTGTTCGTCGCCTCATCGCTCGTCACTGTCTTGTCGGCCCAGGCGCGGGGATTGCCCAGATCTTCAGGATAGGGATGCCAGGCCACATGCCAGTCGAGATCGGCGGTCTGTTTGGCAAAGGCATCCAGGTAATCCCGCCCCGGAGTTGCTTCCTCCGCGCTGATGCCGTGCATGCTGACGGCCCAATGATGGTCAAAAGAAATGTAGAGCCGTGCATTTGCCGAGGCAGTACGCACTGCGCCATGCACGAGACGGAAGGCCTGAGCATACTCACCCACCGCCTCTGCCATCGCCTTGCGCCCCATGTTGTACCAGAGCCAGTGGGAGTTCACCTCGTTGCCCACGATCCAGCCCCACACACGGCCGTGCTCGGGATGTGCCCCGCTCCAGCGCTCTGCCATCACCTCACTCACCGCACGCAACCAGGCACGCCCCTCGGGGGTCTTCGAATTGAAGCCGCCCACGCTGTATTTGTAGTCCTTTCGCGCATCAGGGTGGATCACCACGGCATCACGCGTCTCTTGTTTGGAAGGATACGCGATCAGGATCGCATACACGAGGACACCACGATCTGAGAGCGGCTTGATCTGACCATCGAGTGACTTCAGGTAGTTTTCATTGAAGCTGAACTCCTGCCCATCCACGACGCACTTCGGGTTCCCCGGTTTCTTTTCCAGATCTAGCAGGGCAGTGAGGTTGATATTGATGCCCGCGTGATGGATGCCGAGTGCCAGCGCATCATCGACCATCTGCACCTGCAAGCCTTTGATGGAGTCAGGCTTGGGAAAAGGTTCTGCATTCGGCACCGCCGACTGCGCGGTCAGGGAGGTGGTCAGGACAAGACAGAGCGTGCGGGCAAAGGCGGGGAACATGAGCCGCTCCCTTTCTTCCCAGATCACCAAAAAGCAAAAAGAGAATCCCAAACAGTAATGAGGCAGGAAAGGCCTGCTCACGGACGTTAATGGGGCTTCCCCCCATGTCGCGTCTTTCCCGTTTCATCTCCCTTGGACTCAGCCTCACCTCACTGCTTCACGCCGCAGATCCCCTGCCAGGCCACTCCACACATGGCGAAGCCTTCAATGAAGGCCCGCGTCAGGCCGCTACGCTGATTCCCGGTTGTGGGAAAGTAAGCTTCACCATCACCACGAAGAAGCCTGAAGCGCAGCAGTTCTTTAATCAGGGCGTGGGCCAGCTCCACGGCTTTTGGTATTTCGAGGCCGAACGTTCCTTCCGGCAGGTGGCGTTGCTAGATAAAGAATGCTCCATGGCCTTCTGGGGCATGGCCATGGCCAATGTGAACAATGAGGTCCGCGCCAAGCAGTTCGTCCGAAAAGCGGTCGCGCTCAAAGACAAGGCGAGCGCCCGCGAGAAGCTGTGGATCAGCACGCTGGAGACCTTTTACAAAGAAGACAAGAACGACAAACGTGACAAGAAACACCGCGCGCTGGATTTTATCCGTGACCTGGAAACCATCGTGCAGGACTACCCCGATGACGTGGAGGCCAAGGCCTTCCTGGTCTGGAAGACCTGGCACGCGAATGGTGATGCTCCGATCACGAGCTACCAGGCTGTCAATGCGCTGCTGGATCAGGTCTTCGCCACCAATCCCGAACATCCCGCGCACCACTACCGCATCCATCTGTGGGACAATCGGAAGCCCGCCCAGGCCCTGAAATCCGCCGCCCAGAATGGGCAAAATAATCCCGGAATCGCCCACATGTGGCACATGCCGGGACACACCTACTCGAAACTGAAGCGCTATGACGACGCTGTCTGGCAGCAGGAAGCCAGCACACGCACGGACCACGCCTACATGATCCGAAACTGGGTGCATCCCGATCAGATCCACAACTACGCGCACAACGAAGAGTGGCTCGTCCGCAACTTCAACGAACTCGGACGTGCAAGCGCCGCCATCGGTCTGGCCACTTCTCTGATCCGTAACCCGCAGCATCCCGCAAACAACACGCTCGATAAAGACAGCACCAGTGCCAGCTATGGCCGCACGCGTCTGCTGGAGACGCTGAGCAAATGGGAACTGTGGGACGATCTGCTCAAGGTCACCAGCGGCCCGCTCTTTCCTACCGTGCAGCAAACAAGTCATGAAGTGCGCCGCCTTCACTCGCGAGGGCTCGCCTTCTTTGCCAAAGCCGACACCAAGGCCCTGGCCTCCACCATCATCGAAATCGAAGCCGTGGATAAGAAAGCCAAGGCAAAAGCTGCTGAAGCCGACAAGGTCAAAAGCGATACCAAAGCCGCTGCCAAAGCCGACATCAAAAGCGATGCCAAGAAGGCAGCCCCAGCCAAAGAAGTGGCTAAAGGTGACGCCAAAAAGGCTGATGTTCCAAAAGGCGATGTCAAAAATGGAGAAAACAAAAAGCCTGAGCCTGCCGCCATCGCTCTCGCTGATCTGCGTGCGCTCCAGGCCGTGCTGACGCAGGATCAAAAAGCCGCCGATTTGATCACAAAGGCCAAAGACATGGCCAAGCCGCTCGCTGCCAGCCTTTGGCTAAAATTGGGCGACAAGAAGAAGGCCGAGGAGTTGGTCAAAAACTATCCGCAGGACCTCGCCGGTCTTGCCGCGAAAGCTGAGATGCAGCAGGCTCTCAGCAAGACCGATGACGCGAAGAAAACCTTCGAAGAAGTCCGCAAGCTTGCCTTTGCGCTCGAAGTCGAGCTACCTGTGAAGAAGCGCCTCGATGCCCTCGCGAAAACTTTTGGCATCAAAGACGAATGGCGCTCCCAAACACCGAAGCGCACAGACTCGGGCACACGTCCGCCACTTGAGCCGCTCGGCCCCATGCACTGGCATCCACCCGTGGCCCCGAAATGGGAGGCTTTGACACTCGATGGCAAAGCCGCGAGCAGCAGCCAGTTCGAAGGCAAGCCACACGTCCTGCTCTTTTATCTCGGTGCCGCCTGCACGCACTGCATGGAGCAGGTGAATGCCTTTGCCAAAGCTGCTCCAGATTATGAGAAGGCGGGCATCCAGCTCTGCGCGGTGACTTTGGAACCGTTGTCACTCGCGGGCCGCATCACCGAACAGATGAGCACCAAGAAGCTGCCGCCTTTCCCCGTGTTATGTGATCCCTCACTCGCCGCCTTCAAGACCTTCCGCGCCTACGACGATTTCGAAGAAGAGGCACTGCATGCCGCCGTCTTCATCGACGCCAAAGGCAACCTGCGCTGGATCGATGTCAGTTGGCAACCTTTCACCAACACCACTTTTCTTCTGAATGAGGCAAAGCGCCTGATTAGCTTGGATCAAGACTGAAGCCGTGCGGGTTTCTGTGTATGGTTTCGCAGAACTTGTTTTCGATGACGCGCAGACCAGCGGTCTCTTTGTCTTGAGGAAAAGATATCATCGGTGTCATCCAGACAGAGGCTGTCTGGATCAGTCGTTCAGCTTTATACCCGCTCTAATGATGTCGGGTTGGGAAATGCAGATTACCTATTCCCGCACGCTGCGGACCATCACGGCCTTCTGCGCGTGGAGACGGTTTTCGGCTTGGTCGAAGATGACTCCTGCATACTGCTCGAGTACTTCTTCGGTGATCTCTTTGCCGCGATAGGCAGGTAGGCAATGCATGACGATAGCGTCCTGCTTGGCGTGCTTCATGAGGTCGGCTCCGATCTGCCAGGGCTTGAGGATTTCGATGCGGTCGGCGCTCTCAGCTTCTTTGCCCATGCTGACCCAGACATCGGTGTAGATGGCGTCGATGCCTTCCACGGCAGCCTTGGGATCATCAGTGATGGTGACGGTGCTGTCGGGCACTCGGGCCATGAAGTCGGCGGCGGGCTGGAACTGCTTCGGCGCGCCGATGACGAGTTCGAAACCGAGGCGTGCACTCGCCCAGATCCAAGAGCGGGCGACGTTGCAGTCGCCATCGCCGAGGAAGGCGACGCGCTTCCCTTTCCAGGAGCCGAAGCGCTCGTTGATGGTCTGCAAGTCCGCGAGGATCTGGCAGGGATGCTCGTCATCCGTGAGGGCATTGATAGTGGGGATGCCGCTGTATTGGGCGAACTCGACGACGTCTTGCTGGGCGAAGGTGCGGATGATAGCCCCATGAATCATACGGCCCATGACACGGGCGGTGTCTTTGATCGGCTCGCCACGACCAAGCTGGATGTCCGCCCCGGAGAGGAACATCACTTGTCCGCCCAGTTCACGCACACCGACTTCAAAACTCACGCGAGTACGAGTCGAAGATTTCGTGAAGATGAGCGCCCACTGTTGGCCAGCAAGCACTTGAGGCGAAGCTTTGCGGTCCTTCTTTAACGCGGCAGCAAGGGACAGGATGTTTTCGATCTCTTCAGCGGAGAGTTCTTCGATGGAAAGGAGATGCTTCATGGGGTGAGCGGGTCAAAATAGTCAATAGGGTCAAGCCGCGCAGACTTGATCGAGCACAGCTTTGAAGGTGCCTAAACCTTCCTGAACATGGGCTTCCGTAATATTCAGCGGTGAGAGCCAGCGAACGACGTTCGGACCGGCGGGCGTGACCATCATGCCGGCATCCAGCAACTTCTGGGCAAGGAAGATGGAGGGCACCTTACCGCCGGACTTGGCGGCGATGGCTTCGGTATTGAGTTCCCAGCCGATGAAGAGGCCGAACTGGCGCACCTCTTTGATCAGTGGGTGATTCCAGGCACGACCCGCAGCTGCGATGGCAGTGCCGCGTGTGCGGGCGTTGGCGCAGAGGTTTTCATCGAGGATGGTACGCAGCGTGGCGATGCCGACGGCGCAGGCCAGGGGCGATCCACCATAAGTGGTACCGTGCGTGCCGGGGCCGAGCAGCTTGCTCAGATCACGACGATCATTCACCCAGAAAGAACCAAGCGGGAAACCGCTGCCGATGGCCTTTGCCCAACTGATGCCGTCTGGTTGAATCTCGTCGCCAGGGATGATGCTGCGCCATCCGGCCATCTCGCCTGCACGGCCAAAGCCGACTTGCACTTCATCGAGGAGCAGGAGGAGGTCCTTTTCCCGGCAGAGGCGCTGGGCGGCGCGGAGGAACTCGGGCGTGACGGCATTCACACCGCTCTCGCCCTGGATGGGCTCGAGTAAAAGAGCGACTGTCTTGTCCGTGATCGCGGCTTCCAGTGCGGCGATGTCATTGAAGGTTGAATAGACAAACCCAGGTGGCAATGGGCCAAAGCCGCCGTGGATTTTCTCCTGAGCGGTGGCGGTCATCGCGCCTAAGGTGCGGCCGTGGAAGGAGCCGGTGAAGCTGATGATCTCGTAGCGTCCACCAGTCGCCTGACCATATTTACGCGCGAGCTTGATGAGGCCTTCATTCGCCTCTGCGCCACTGTTGCAGAAGAAGCACTTGCCGGTGATCTCCACGCATTCCTCGACGAGGATGCGCGCGAGCTCGGCCTGCTTGTCGATGCAGTACCAGTTCGAGACATGGATCAATGTTTGAGCCTGCTCAGTGATGGCTTTGACGACAGGTGGCGGGCAATGTCCCAGCGGGCACACGGCCACGCCTCCGGCAAAGTCGAGGTACTTCTTGCCCTCGCGATCCCAGACATACGAGCCCTCGCCACGCACAGGCCAGACATCGTAGCGACCGTAGTTCGGGAGTACATATTGGCTGAGCCATTGAGTTTCGGGATGGGACATAGAAGCGAAGAAAGAAAGGGTTAGCTCGAAGGACGGCGAGCTGGGAGAATGTCCTTACGGTTCGGCGCGGATCAAAGGTGGATCTCAGTGCCGATGCCTCGGTCCGTGAAGATCTCGAGGATGAGCGCGTGCGGTATGCGCCCGTCGATGAGATGCACCTTGCCAACGCCGCCTCGGAGTGACTCCAAGGAGGAGTCCACCTTCGGGATCATGCCACCACTGATGATGCCTTCCGCCTTCAGAGCGGCGATGGATGCTTCATCGAGACTTGGGATCAGCGTGGCCTCATCCTTTGGATCACGCATCACGCCGCGCACATCGCTGAGGAAGATGAGCTTCGTGGCCTTCAGTCGTGTGGCAAGAGCACAGGCAGCGAGATCGGCATTCACATTCAGCGTTTTGCCAGACTCCAGATCACGCGCGACTGGGGACACGACGGGCACAAATTCTCCTGCCACCGCCGCCTGGATGAGGCCGAGCTTGCAGTCCGTGACCTCACCCACCCAGCCGAGTTCAGCCTTCATGCGCTGGCCTTGGAAGACTTCCGTTCCGGGCACGCCGACGGCCTTGCCTCCGAAGGCATTGATCTTCGTTACGATCTCGGGGTTGATGACGCGTGCGAGTGTCTGC
>JBIKIA010000378.1:0-5010 GCA_044361885.1 Prosthecobacter sp.
ATCGTGATGCGCTTCTCACCCGATGCGGCGTAGCCGATGGAAAACATGAGGCTGCCGTCCTCATAGATCTGCCAGTGCGGCTCGCCGGATTCGTAGCCATCGGTGAGCAGCAGCGAGTTGTATTTCTTGTCCACGGAATCGACCTTCACCCAGCAGGCGAGCGTGAGGGCGGCATAGGTGCCATCCAGGTTCATGCGCACGCGGTCGCCCGGTCGCTTGAACTCCAGTGCTTCCTTTGCAGGCCAGCGACCTTTTGTCCACTGAGCACCTACGGCACCGCCAGCGCGCAGCTTTTGCTGAGGGGCGGCGGAGTTGCTCACCAGCCGGTCCCAGCGATCATCCGGCGCATGCTGGAACGTGTAATAAGCAATGAGACGCGAGTCTTTGCTCACCCCTTCTGACCACGCCTGCCATTGCTGAAAACGATGTTGATCGCGCTGGCGGATCAGCCCTTGCAGTTCGCTGATGGGAAGAAAATCCTGCGGCGACACGCCCGCCGTCGTGGAGGCCAATGACATGCCCACTTTCAGACTCGCGGGTGCTTTGTCCTTCGTATGCGCGATGACTTCGCCATCGAAAACATGCACCGCGCTGTCCTTGCCCGTCACATTCAGCGCGAACTCCGTGCCGAGGTCCTCCAGTTTCACGTCTGGCGCATGCATGAGGAAGCCCTTCGCTGCTGGCGGCACCTGCACGCGCACGCGACCGCTCACACAACGCGCTTCCCAAGCCGAGATGATTTCGATTTGCGTGGCACCCTCGATCAAAACCGTCGCACCGCTGAAGAACTCGATCTGCGCCAGGCCTTTGTTCAAGGTCAGCTTCCCCGGTGCAATGGTATCGCCACTGCGCACCGCAGTTTGAGCAAACTCAGCATCCAGCGTCTGACTGACCATCGCGACGCCATTGGACGTCGCCTCTTGATCCACCGCCGCGCGAGGCCAGACGATGAATGCCAGCAGGACAACCGCCGCCGCCGAAGCCATGAGCGCAGAGGTCCGCCACCTCACCGTCCGGCTGATGACCGGTGGCTGCTTGAGCCTGCCGGTGTTCACCGCCGGCTGTTGCAGCAAACGAGCATGTTGATCGGCGAGTTCCAGATAAAGGCGTCGCGCCTGCCAGTCATCGCGCAGCAGAGCTTCGAGTTGCGCGTGTTGCTCCGGCGTGATTTCGCCGTCGAGCTTGGCGTGGATGAGTGATTCAAGATTCATGAGAGTCCCTCCGATTGAAGCTGGCGTGTCACGCACTCGTGCAGTCGCTGGCGCAGCATTTCCAGGTTCCGAAACAGCGTGCGACGGCTCATCGCGAACCGCTGCATCATCTCCTCTGCGCCCTGACGCATCGCGTATCGGCTGGTGACAAGTTCCTTGTCCTGCGGCCTCAGTTTGGCCAGACACCCATCCAACAACTGAAGCCGCTGATCGAGTTCCGGCTCCATCCGTTCCCGATCATGCGCCAGCAAGTCCATGACATCCTCGCCAAACAACAGCGGCGACCGCGCCGCCTTCTCGCGATGCTTCTGCACCTGCAAATAAGCAAATCGATAAGCCCACGGCAAAAACGGCCGTGCCGCATCATACGCATCGAACTTCCGATACAGCGCCAAACTGGTCTCTTGCAGTATGTCCCGCGCATCCGCCTCGCAAGCCACGAGGCTGAAGATGTAACGAAACAACGGCTCCTGATGCTGGGTCAGCAGCAGGACAAGCTGTTCGGTGCGTGGGACAGATTCAGAACTCATGAACGTGGATCACCTGTATTCCCGCGCATCTCGCTCTGAGTGCCAAAATTGTTTTCAGTTGATGAGCTTTTTCATGGGTGAATAGAGATGCAGCGGGTTCACGGCACCACGCGCACGCTCAAGGCGGTGACCGTGACACTGGCGGCTGAGGTGAAGGTGAAGTCGTTGGTGCCGCGTTTGAGCGCTGGCTTCAGAGCGGCAGAGGAAAGCGTGAGGGTGAAGCCCGCTTTGACGGGTGTGGATTTCAGTTCTTTGAGCGGTTGACCGTTGAGGGTGATGGCGGGTGTCTCGGTCTCGCCTTCGCTTTTCAAAAGGATCTCAAGGCTGGCTTCTTTGGCCTTCGCGGGATCATCGGCGATGACCAGATGCACGGTAGCGGGAGTTCCGGGCTTCAAGGTCACGAGCTGCGCCTCGCCGAGCGAACTCCAGGGGCCGCCGCTGCGCATGTCGATGTCGCAAAAGTATTCCTTGGGAAGTTTCGCCAGCTTTGCGCGGTCGCCAAACTCATCGAACAGCGGCATCTCGTCGCGGAGGTAGAAGTTGAAGAAATACAATCCATCCGCGCCCTTCTCCCAGAGCGTGGCTGCGGCGGCGCGGAGGGTTTCGGGCGTGCCGTAACGACTGAAGGTCTTGCGCAATTTCATGCGCTCCAACGATCCATAGACCGGCGTGTGATAGCGATGCGCGAGGGCCAGCCATGCTTCGAGGTCCAAGTCGGAGAACATGACGCCGTTCCCCGCAATCACGGCATCGAGCAGGCCTTTCTTCAGCCACGCCTCGACGTCGAGACCCATGGCGAGTGCGTCTTTAGGCGAATCCGGCACACGCGACACCAGGCGCATCGGACGTCCGCGAGTTTTGGCCGATGCATCAAGAATGGCCCGCGCCTCGGTGACAAAGGCCGTCATGAGGGCGGTGTCCACTTCCCGATGCCGGAAGAGGACGGGAGAGCGCAGCCAGTCGAGCTCGATCCCATCCAGATCGTAGCGGCGGCAGGCTTCGCGCAAGGTGTCGAGGTAATGCTTCCGCACCTGCGGCTTCGAGTAATCGAGTCGCAGGTCGCGATGAGAAGGGAAAACGGGCTTGGGGCCAGTGCCATTGAGCCACGGAAGGAACTGGGTTTCCCATTCGGCGTCCGTCGGCGGGTTGATCCACAGGTCGCGGTGCGTGCGACGGAAGTCATCCCACAGATGCGCCCAGTTGAAGATGTCGTGATGGGCGTCATTCATGCGCATCGAGAAGAAGAAGGTGCGGCCATCACGCTTCCAAAACTGAAGGATCGGCTGGAGTGGATCGTCCCCAAGCGCGGCGATGTGATCACGTTTCAGTTCCCAGATGGGCAGGCCGAAGTTGCCGCAATACGAGAGACCCTGCGTCTTTGTTTTGGCCAGCGGCCCGATGCGCGGCGCAAGCGCATCATCGAGCGAGTGGATCGTCGGGAGAGGCAGGTATTTGCCCGCAGGCACCCAGAGGCCGTTGGCATGATGCTCCGGGTAAGCAGGCCACTTCAAGTCATCGCTGTCGTTGTTGAACAGGATGCGCGGCAGGCCGCGACTTTCGAGGGTAACGCCTGGGCTTGCTTCCGCAGCTACCGACAAGCTGGCGACAGGAATCACCGCCAGCTCCGCGCTGTTGTTGTTCCATAGTTCACGACCGGTGCCGACTCGGGCGGACTTGTCGCCGCTGTTTGAGTAGCCGACGTAGAGCTTGCCGACATGCTCCACCGCATACGGGTAGGAGAGCGCGGCTGCCTTGTTTGACTCGCCGGGGCCGCTGGGAAACTCAGCGTGGCGGATGACGAACACTTGGCTGAACAAGGTCTCGCCCGGCCTGCTGACGGCGATGGTCAAAGGCGAGCGCCGTTTGCCGCTGTCCGCGGTGGTGGTGCAGACGAGATAACGCTGGCCGGTGCTCAAGGTGCCAGCGATGGGTTTGCTCGTGGCCATCGGCAGATTGCTGGGGCGCATCTCGCTCCAGGTGCGACCGTAGTCCTCGCTGGTGGCGACGAGCGCCTCCGCTCCGTCGCCGTAGCGCGAGAGGCTCGTGACATGCTTGCCATTCACGATGACGGTGGACTCGCCCCACATCTTCTTGAGAACCTTCGCCTGCGGGATCGGCACCAAATCCCACTGGGTGAAATCTTCGCCGTGACTGATGGCGACGATGGCTGGGTCGCCAGCGCCGACCTTCAGCCCGGCCATGATCCAATTGCCATCCTCCATCTTCTGCGGCTCCTGCATGGGCCAGAAGCCGCCTTCGATCACCGTGCCCTTCGACTGCCATTGCTGAGTGGTTTCATCGAGCACATAAGCCCGCGTGTGAACGCCCTTCATCGTGCCCGTGTAGGCTCCATGAAATGCCCAGAGCGTGCCGTTGTGTGAAAGGAATGCGCCATGGCTCACCCCGACAGGACCGTCGCCCGCGTCCATCGTGCGCACCTCGCCCCAGGTCTTGCCATCGTCTTGGCTCACACAAAACCGAGCCTCCTCCGTGTCGGTGTTTTCACCGCCTTGGTTGTGGCCGAAGGAGGCGTAGAGCCGCCCCTTGTGAAAGCAAAGCGCCACGCCATGCAGGAAGCGGTAGCCGTCCTTGTTGAACTCGTAGGGCTTGATGACGGAGAACCGTGCGCCATGTAGCACCGGGAGTTCAGCGGTTTTGAGTAAAGGCGCACGCTCATCCCAGAGCGGCGCGGCAGGTTCCGCAGCCATCAATGAGGTGGCAGCGAGGAAAAGCGAGAGGGCGTGGAGTGATCGGATCATGGGACAGAAAGGGTTGGCAGAACACCGACGATGAAATGTAGCCGATGTTCGACTTCGCATAAACGACCCTTCTGCCACGCCCCTTGCCCCAGGAGAAGGCAAAGGCCACCAGCGCTTCCAGTTTGCTGGAATCGGCACAGCTCAGTGCCTGATTTCACATAGCTCCACGCCTCAGCGTCTCAACGCATTGATCATGCTCTGGCTAGTCCCGACCATGCAGCGCGGCCGACGGCGCGATCAGGAAGTCGGTTCACCATTCGCCGTTGCGCTGGAATCTGGCTTTGGTGTTCCTGCCAAACTCCGCGCCTGCGGAGGCGAGGTTGGCTAGGATCTGGTCGGTGCTCAGGCCAGAGCAGTTTCGGGCGGCGGGGATGACGGTCTGGCATTCGTTGGCATCCATGAAGCGGGAGGCTTCGAGAATGTTGGGCTGCTCATCGGGAGCGATGACGATGAACCCGTGCTTGTCGGCGTGAATGAGGTCGCCGGGAGCGATTTTGCGACCAAAGACCT
>JBIKIA010000379.1:0-4996 GCA_044361885.1 Prosthecobacter sp.
GAAGGCGAGCACTCCCGTGGTGGAATTGTAGGAGATGGTCTGGTTGTTGATGTTTCCAATCGTCGGCGGGTCATTCACGGGATTTACCGTGAGGTCGAAGGTCTCGATGGAGGTGTTGCCATTGTAGGTCATCGAGAGGGTGATGGTCGTGGTGCCAGACTGATTCAGGACAGGAGTGAGCTGGATGCTGCGGCTGGCTCCGGTGCCGGTGAGGACGATGCCGGAGGAGGCCACAAGTGCCTGATTGCTACTCGTGGCGGAGCCCACCCAGGAAGTAGCGGGGATGGTGCCATCAAGTACCGTGAAGGGGATCTGGGCCGTCGCGGTATCCTCATCTGTGACCTGATTGGCGACTTCGCTGATGATGGGCACCTGACCGCTGACATTGAGATTCCATGTCACGACTTCATTGAGCAATCCGTCGGTATCCCGGCGCACAAATGGGGTCGGGTCCTGCAGGGTGGCTGTCACGGTATGCGCGCCGTTTCCGATGACACTGGAGAGGATGCTGAAAGAGGTGCCCGTCTGTCCCGGCAGAGGCGTTCCATTGATCGCCCAGGTCACCTGCAGCGCGGGACCGCTGGAGGGCACCTTGGCCGTGACGGCAAAGTCCAATGGGCTCGGCGAAGTGATGTTAAGGGTAGATGCAACCGGGGTGCGGGCATCGACCAGACTCACACGCTCATAGAATTTCAGCACGAACTGCTCTCGGTTGATCTGTCCGCACGGACGATTCAGACTTCTCATCAGCGAGTTATTGTGTGGTCGGTACCAACCCGAGGTGCGATACATGGAGCCCTCAAACAACCCAGCCAGGGCGTCATACGTAGCAGTCTCAGGCGTGGGAACAGGTGTTGATGCCTCGATCCAGTAGTTCCAGCGGATCAGCGCGCGGTTCGTCTCGGCGGTGTTGTTCGGTTCTTCACCCGGCGTGTAGATCAAGTACTCCGTGTCATACTCATCTGCCAGTCCGGCAAAGGAGTGCCCTATCTCATGCTCTACGACGGCTGCGCTGGAGCCATTCACCGAAGCCACCGAGATTCCGCCACCCGCACCGCCATACTTGGTGTCATTTACGATCACCACTGGCACATCGTATTCAGGGACATGGGTGTTCAGCAGATTGTACGCCCGGCTGTATCCGTTGCCCGCCAGGGTCAGCAACTGCGTTACCGAGGGTGTGTTGAAGCCGGCATTGAAGTAAGTGTCACGCGTGCCGCCAGCACCACTGGTGTTGCCATTGTCACAGCCGCTCTGGTTTGAAGCGATCTCGATCCGATACACATTGCAGTAGCTCCGGTACTGCTGCCACGGCTCCTTCGTGAAGAGGAAGTTCACCGCCGTGTTCACATGCGTGGCGAAGTTTGGCATGTCGGCGGTGGTGTAGCCTTCGGAGAGAAACACGAGATTGATCCGCTGGGCACGCGGGCCGTTTTCCTCCACCGTGAAAAGTGTGGCTGTCTGGCCCACAGCCAGATTCAAGCAACCAAGGAACAAAGCAGCGACGAGGAAGAGAGGGGGTAGTTTCATGTCAATCCGGGTGGGGCGTCACGAGTCGCCAATTGTCAGGGAAATCCAGATGATTAAAGCGTGAAAGGCGCGTTCTGGCAATGCTGCTGATGAGAGAGCCCTAGCGGCAGGTTTTTAAACCGCAGCAGGCATGGGGGTAGTACACCCCATGGCAAAGGATTGGTGGATGGGACAGCCTGCATTCCAACTTATGAATACCACACCATCACCATTGCCTCCGTCCAGTCCACTGCCCCAAGCCGCGAAGGAATTTGGCTGGCAGGCCACTGAAGCCGCCCAACGCGGTGCCTCTGCGGCCAAGGACCTGTACCAAACGATCTCGACCGAAGCGAAGGACGGCCTGGCCCACAGCAAAGAGTTCGCTCAGCACGCACTCGATGCCACAAAGGACGCCGCCCAGCACGCCACCGATGCCGTGAAGGGTACCTACCTCACGGTGGCGACAAAAGCTGAAGACACTCTGGCCGACACTAGGGACTATGTACGCCAGTATCCTTTGCCGGTCGTTCTCGGAGCCCTCGCACTGGGGATGACGCTCGGCTGCATGATGGGCATGTCACAGCGGCAGCCGCCGACGTTTCGCCAGCGCTACCTTTGGTAAAACCCGATCTTCGACATCCCTGATCGACTCAGTTTAGGAGGATTGGCTGCGAAGAAAAATGGACATCGGCCAAGAGATTTGCTGTAATTCATTTCCAGCCATGCTGGACTCCAACCTCAAAGACCTGATCCAACGGAACCGGTTTCATGTGAAACCAGTTCTGGAGGTGGTGCCGCTGCTGCCGGAGACGGATGAGGCGCTGGACACCTGGGTGGAGGATGCGGTGCGGATGTCGGACGCGGAGGCTTTTCAATACATTGTTTGCGCGGCCCTCATCGCGGGGAGGCCGGTGGACTCGCGGCATCTGCGGCGCGGGCTGGGGATGATCCGGGATGGGAAGCTGATGGCGGGGGTGGTCTGGAAAATGACAGGGGAAGTGGGGGAGCACTTGGTGGAGGCGGTGCATGACACGGCCATGACCCGGGAGCGGAATGTGGAGGCACTGCTGATCGCGGTAATCTGGTGTAAGAAACATCGGGAAGGAAAGCTGCCCGCTGACCTGATCAACAAAGCGCGGCTGCAAGCACGTGAACTCGGTAAGGACAGCATGGCGGCGGGTCTGCTGCGGGGGCTGGCGGAGATCACTGGTGATGAGAACCTGAAGACGGTGCTGGAGCAGAAGGCGCCGCTAACAAAGCAGGGAGTGGGCAGCCCGCTCTTCAGCCAGTTAGTGGAGATTTATGAGAAGCTGTGCAGCCTGGAGGTGCGGGACTTGCTGCCGCAGACACCACCCCAGGTGATCGCCAGCGGGACGCATGTGCGGCGGGCGGTGGAGAGGATCGGTCGCAATGATCCCTGCCCCTGTGGCAGTGGGCAGAAGTACAAGCGCTGCTGCCATGAGAAGGATCAGGAGCGGCTGCGCTTTTCCTCCGATGTGGAGGGCAAGACGGTGGCGGAGGTGAAGGCGGAGCAGGAACTGCATCTGAATCCGGCCAAGCTGAAGACGCTGCCCACGCACGAGCTGGCGCGGCTGGATGTGCTGAAGATACCGGAGAAAAATCAAATGCGGGAAACCTTCATCGCCGAGCTGTCTGCACGCCGTTTGGTGGATGAGGCGGTGACGGCCTTTGAACGTCTCGGTTGTCATGGGGACGCCCAACAAACGCTCTGGGACTGGGTGATGCGCTTTGTGACGGATAAGAGACGTAAAGACTTGGCCGAGCGCTTGATGGAGCTGCGCTATGGTCAAGGCCCGCTACCCTGGGACGTGAGACCGGGCACGCTGCTGCTACTACGCAAGGATGACCCGGAGGCATTTCTGGCGATGCTGGAACTACTGGTCAAAGATGCGCTACTAAATCCCGAAGAGACTGAGCAGAAGTGGCAGTGCGAGCTGGCCTATGCAGTGATGATCTCGCCGATGCCAGCGTTAGGCATCCTGCTGGCGCAGAGGCTGATCCCGATCATCTCCAAACGTGAGAGTGTTCAGTTGCTGGACCACATTTTGAAAACGAGGGATCGCATGGGATTGCCACCCCAGGAGCCTTTTGCCGACCTACTGGAGAAACGATTCAGTGAGGAGGTGGCCGATGAAGGCAAGGATGCCCAAGAATTGCGCGTGGCCCGCCAAAAGCTGGAAGCCAAAGCAGCGGAGAATCGCGAGCAGACCGAGCAGTTGCGCCAGCGAGAACGAGAGGTCCGTCTGCTGGAAAAGCGCTTGGCGGAAAAATCCAAGCCTGCCGAGATCGAGGCGGGCACCGCCCAGCTCCGTGAGGTCCAGGAAATGCTGCGCATGGAAAAATCCGCCAACCGCCAATCGGGTGAGGAACGCGCCCAACTGCGGCGCGAACTGGGGCAAGCCTACGCGCAGATGAAAGCCGAGCGCAAAGAGAAGGCCAAGACTACCTCCCCCGCCCAGGAGCATCTGCCCTCTGAAGACGATCTGCTGCTGCCAGGAGAGGTGGAAAGCACGCAGCCGCCGAGATTGATCGAGTTCCCCCGCCGCTTCCAGGACACGCTCCTGCATCTACCACGGCAGGTAGGCCGTGCAGCGCTGACTCTGTGTGGACGGCTGGCAGCGGGAGACCCCTCCGCCTATTCTGGCGTGGTGCGGCTGAAGGCTGCACAGGACGTGCTGCGGGTGCGAGTGGGCATGGATCACCGGATGCTGTTCCGTCTGCTGCCAGACACCGTGCAGATCGTGGACCTGATCAACCGCCGGGATTTGGAGAAGCGTATCCACTCTCTGTGAGCACTCGTAGATCATAGGCTCTTGCCACCCGCCATTTGGTAAAAGCACGAAGCACCCTTCAGCCATGCTTCAAAAAACTTGTCCGCCAGAGACCGTCGTGCTCATCCATGGGCTCGGGCGTTCACCGCGCAGCATGAGTGTGCTGCAGTTTGGGATTCAGAGAGCTGGCTTTCGAGTGCTGAGCGTGGGTTATCCCTCGCGCTGCATTCCCATTGCTGAAGCGGTGAAGGATCACTTGGAGCCGGCTCTGGCGAAGTTGAAGGTCGAACCAGGATCTCGTGTGCATTTCGTCACGCATTCGCTGGGCGGCATCGTGTTTCGGGCCTGGGCGGCTCAACGTGATCCGGCGTTTCCGCTCGGGCGGACCGTGATGCTGGTGCCACCGAACCAAGGCAGCGAGATCATCGACATACTCCAGCCGCTGCGCTGGCCACGCTGGGTGCTGGGCCCGGTCGTGGATGAACTCGGAACGGCGTCTGGAAGCACGCCGAAGGCGCTGGGTGCGCCACCTCCTGAAACTGGCGTGCTGATGGGAAACAAGGCGACGCTGCCTTTGTTCAGTCACTTGTTGGGGGATGAGCATGATGGCCTCGTCACTACACGCGGCGGCCAGGTGGAAGGGCTCACGGACTTCACGGTTCTGCCCGTGAATCATTTCACGGTGCTCTTCAGAC
>JBIKIA010000380.1:0-4985 GCA_044361885.1 Prosthecobacter sp.
CCTCGCCGTCATTTGCGCCCCGCATGGCTCAAGCTTTGCCGCAGGCAAAGCTCAGGAGATCACGATACCCGATTTCACTCAGGGCGATGCAATTCCTGCAAAAGCAAAACACGATTGGAACCTTGGTGCCACCGGTGCTCGGGGTTGGATCTATTTCGACAAGCTGGTGACGAGTGACGCGCGCCAGATCGCGATCACAAAGGTTGAGAAAAGCTCGCCTGCAGATGGCATTCTTGCTGTGGGCGATGTCTTGCTCGGAGTGGGTGGCAAAGCGTTTTCCGTCGATCCACGCACTGAAATGGGCCAAGCGCTCACTGTGGCCGAAACGGAGGCTGGTGGTGGCAAGCTGGTGCTCACGCGGTGGCGCTCTGGAAAAACGGAGGACGTCGTTTTGAAGCTGCCTGTGCTCGGTAGCTACTCATACACGGCTCCGTTTGATTGCGCAAAGTCGAAGCTCATCCTTGAGCAGGGCTGCAAGGCCATCGCAGCGCGCATGAGTGCGGCGGGTTATGGCAATCAGGACCCCATCCCGCGTTCGCTGAATGCGCTGGCTTTGCTGGCGAGTGGTGACTCGGCCTACCTGCCGCTGATCAAACAGGAAGCGGAGTGGGCGGCGGCGTTTTCATCGAACAGCATGCAGACGTGGCACTACGGTTACGTGATGATGTTCCTCGGCGAGTATGTGAGCGCGACGGGTGATCAGTCGGTAATGCCGGGCCTGAAACGGCTCGCGATGGAAGCGGCCACGGGCCAGAGCGCCGTCGGTTCGTGGGGTCATGGCTTTGCGAAACCTGATGGCCGACTCGGCGGTTACGGGATGATGAACTCGCCAGGCATACCGCTGACCATCGGTCTGGTGATGGCTCGCACCGCTGGCGTCAAAGATCCTGCCGTAGACCTCGCGATCGAGCGCAGCGCTCGGCTGCTGCGCTTCTACATCGGCAAGGGAGCCATTCCGTATGGCGATCATCATCCGTGGATCGAGAACCACGAGGACAACGGCAAGTGCGGCATGGTTTCGGTGTTGTTCAACTTGCTCGGCGAACCCAAGGGCACGGAGTTCTTCTCGCGCATGAGCTTGGCGTCTCACGGTCCTGAACGCGACACGGGACACACGGGCAACTTCTTCAATATGCTCTGGGCGATGCCCGGCGTCGCGCACAGCGGACCGCAGGCCACGGGAGCGTGGATGCAGGAGTTCGGTGCGTGGTATTTCGATCTCGCGCGGCGTTGGGATGGCAGTTTTCTGCATCAAGGCCCGCCTGAAAATGGCAACGACAGCTATTCGGGCTGGGACTGCACCGGTGCCTACTTGCTGGCCTACGCGATGCCGCTGAAGAAGATCCATCTCACTGGCAAAAAGGCCGGCGCGGTGTCTCAACTCGATGCCACTGCGGCTCAATCCATCGTTTCCGATGGTCGCGGATGGAACAACAAAGACCGCAACAGCTTCTACGACGCGCTGAGTGATGAACAACTGCTCGAACGCCTGCGCAACTGGTCGCCCATCGTGCGCGAGCGCGCTGCGATGGCGCTCGGTCGTCGCAAGAGCGCTCCCGTCGCCACTTTGATCGAAATGCTCGACGCTCCGATCCTCAATGCCCGCTACGGTGCGTGCCAGGGCCTGATTTTCCTACGCGGACGCGCTGCGCCTGCCGTTGATGCCTTGCAGAAGACCTTGGGCCACGAAGATCTCTGGCTACGCATCAAAGCCGCCGAGGCGCTCGCCGCCATCGGCGCGCCTGCGATGAAGGCGGTGCCGCAACTCCTCGAACTTCTGGCGCAGGTGGCCACGAAAAACGATCCTCGCAGTATGCAGCAGCGTTACCTCACCTTTGCGCTGTTTGATCGCGATGGGATGCTCAGTCGTTCGCTTGAGGGCGTGGATCGTCCCGCGCTCTTTAAGGCCGTGCAGGCCGGATTGAAGAATCAGGATGGCCGCGCTCGCGGCAGCATCGGCTCCGTGTATCGCCAGCTCTCATTTGAAGAGATTCAGCCACTTCTCCCGGCCATCCACGAAGCGATCGTTCAGCCCGCACCGAGTGGCGAGATGTTTGCTGACCAAATCCGGGTGGAGGGTCTGCGTCTCCTTGCCCAGCATCACATCGAGGAAGGCATCCGCGCGCTGGTGACATACGCGCGTGATCAAAATCCGTGGTCGAGTCAAAACCGAACGCCGGAACTGATGAAGATCCTGCTGAACTATGGAACTCGCGCGAAGGCAGTGATCCCTGATCTGGAGAAGCTCGCGCACTACTTCGAGAAAGAAGAGAAGGACTTCCCCAAAAACCTAAGTCTCCAAAAAGCCAACTCCGTCCGCGACACCATCAAAGCCATCGAATCGAGCACGGACACACCAACGCTCATCAAGCTCCCGTAGTATGAAACGCTTCCTTCTTGCCAGCTGGTTCACCTTTGCGTGGGCCGCCACCCTTCATGCTGCGGATAAACTGGAACAGGGAAAAGACCGCATCGACACACCCGCGATCGGAAGCGGTTTGTGCGTTCACAATCTTTTCCAGTCCAACATGGTCGTCCAACGGGACAAACCCATTCCGATCTGGGGCTGGGCCACTCCCGGTGAAACCATCACAGTGACCTTTGGCGAGAAGACCCAGTCGGCCACTGCCGCTGCAGACAGGTCTTGGAAGGTCGAACTGCCCGCCATGCCCGCCAGTGCCGAGTCACGCGCCATCATGGTGCGAGGTAAGGCCAGTAAAATCGAACTCACCAACATCCTCGTCGGCGATGTCTGGTTGCTCGGCGGTCAGAGCAACATGGAGTTTGAAATCCGGAAGCTGGAGGAAGGTCCGCTGGAGATCCTCTCCGCGAACTTTGATCAGATCCGTCTCTTCACCGTGCCGCAACAGAACGGCCCGGAGACTCGGAAGGCATTTCCACGCCAGCACCAGTGGAGCGCGTTTTTCGGACAGCACTTTCGGCAAGGCTACTGGGATGTGTGCTCGCCTGAGACCGTCACGGACATGTCTGGCATCGGTTATGTCTTCGGTCGGCGCATCCACATGGCCACGCGCGTTCCGATCGGTCTCGTGGATGTTTCGCGAGGCGGCACTTCGCTCGTCACGTGGACGCCGATGGAGGTGCTGAAGCAAATCGACATTCCCGAGGTGAAAAGCACGCTCGCCGAGTGGGACCAAAAGGTGGCCGAGTTCGATCCGAAGAAGGACTTCGAGAACCGTCTCAAGCAATACAACAATTGGGCTGCACGCATGAAGGCCGAGGGCAAGCCGATCCCCGCGGACCGTCAGCCGCCCACAGATTTGCAGCCAGGTCCCGCGGCGGACATGAATCGACCGGGAAGTTTGTTCGCCGCCACGCTCTCGACGATCGCCGGACTCCCGGTCAAAGGCGCGATCTGGCATCAAGGCTACAACGACGCGCTCATGCCGAATGGTCACAAGCTGTATGCGCGCGTCTTTCCCGAGATGATCAAGGCGTGGCGCGCGGCGTTCAACGATCCCTCCATGCCCTTCGGCATCATCACGCAGGAGACGCAGGACCAGCCGCAGACGCTGGAGAACTTCCTGCCGCCGATGATCGATGAAGGGAACTACATCCGCGAGGTCCACTACCAGACCTTTCTCGACCTGCGCAAAGCCGGCTACAAAAACATCGGCTACGCCAGCAGCTTCGACCAGCACCGCGCGTGGTATCATCCGCAAATCAAAATCCCCGTCGGCGAACGCATCGCGAAGTGGGCGCTCGCCACGCAATACGGCAAAAACATCCGCTGGCTGCCGCCGCAACTGCAGGAGGTCAAAGCGGGCGACGGCAAACTCATCCTCAAGCTCGACTCGTGGGCCATCCCCTTCCACGACGGCCCGATTCAAGGCTTCGCCATCGCGGGCAAAGACGGACGCTTCCAGCCCGCGAAAGCCGAATGGCTCAACAAGAACACCGGCAAAGGCCAGCCCGACTGGGATCGCTCCGTCATCGTGCTCACCAGCGATCTCGTGCCTGAACCCATCTACTTCCGCTACGCCTGGGCGAGAAATCCGCTGGAGACATTGAAGTCCAGCGACCTCTCGAACCTGCCCTTCGACACGCAGCGCAACGACACCTTTACGCTCGCGGACATGTTTGAAATCTACACCGGCAAGAAGCCCTCGACACCAGGGGTGATCCACGGTGGCGAGACGCGCGAACTCATTCAGGCCATGAAAGCAGAGGATCTGAAACGCCGAGTCGGCGAAGCAAGGAGGCTTTTCAATGAGAAATAGACCCGCAGGCATTTCAGAACGCATGAAACTCACATTCGCACTCGGCGCGGCCTTGTTGGTCACGTCACTTGTCGCGCTCGGTTCAGACACCGACACGAAGACTCTGCGTGTTTTCATCTTCGCGGGCCAATCGAACATGGTCGGCACGCATTCGCGGGTGAAGGACATCAACCGCTTCCCGCCGTTTGCGGGGCTGGATCAGCCGCAGAAGGACGTTTTGTTCTCCTACAAGCTCGGGCGGGAGAACATGGAGACTTCGGAAGGCTGGATTCCGATGCAGCCGACGCGTGACTACTTCGGGCCGGAGCTGAGCTTTGCCAAAAAAGTGTCGCAGAGCATCGAGGCACCCATCGCGGTCATCAAAGTGGCTTCAGGAGGCACGACGCTCGGCAAGGACTGGAATCCGGACAAGCCGGACGGCTTCAAACTTTACCCGCTGGCGCTCGAGCGTGTGCGTGCGTCGCTGGCCGAGTTGGAGCGAAAGAAGATCGCGTATCGCATCGAGGGCTTCGTGTGGCATCAGGGGGAGAACGACATGTTCGACAAGGCTTTCAAGCCGGCCTACGCGGCAAACTTGAAGAACTTCATCGCGTGTTGGCGTCGCGATCTGAAGCTGCCGAACCTGCGCTTCTACCTCGGCGAGCTTTGCACGAAGACGATCTGGGGCATGGACAACCGCGACAACATGCTCGCGATCCGCTCGGCGCAAAAGGCGGTCGCTGAGGCTGATCTGCTCGTGGACTA
>JBIKIA010000381.1:0-4983 GCA_044361885.1 Prosthecobacter sp.
GACCTCTTTGCGCGGATGCGCGCTGGTGAGTTCAAGGAAGGCGAGCGCGTCCTGCGTGCGAAGATCGACATGGCATCGCCGAACATGAACCTGCGCGATCCCATCATCTACCGCATCCTCCACGCGCATCATCACCGCACGGGCGACGCCTGGTGCATCTACCCGATGTATGACTACGCGCATCCGCTTAGCGATGCCATCGAAGGCATCACGCACAGCCTTTGCACCCTGGAGTTCGAGCACCACCGCCCGCTCTACGAATGGCTCATCAACAGCGTCGATGGTCTGCCCGGAGCGCCCTACCAGCGCGAGTTCGCCCGCCTGAACCTCACCTACACCGTGATGAGCAAGCGCAAGCTGCTCCGCCTCGTCAAAGACGGCCTCGTCACCGGCTGGGATGACCCCCGCATGCCCACCATCAGCGGCATCCGTCGCCGTGGCTACACGCCCGCAGCCATCCGCGCTTTCTGCAAAGGCGTCGGCCTGACCAAATATCCGTCTTTGACA
Organism: Prosthecobacter sp.; assembly: GCA_044361885.1. Lineage (GTDB taxonomy): Bacteria > Verrucomicrobiota > Verrucomicrobiia > Verrucomicrobiales > Verrucomicrobiaceae > Prosthecobacter. Next base: position 508 of record JBIKIA010000381.1, read on the forward strand.
GAGCTGAACTTCCTGGAGCACTACGTCCGCGAAGATCTGAACAAGACCGCCCTCCGCGTCTATGCCGTGCTGAAGCCGATCAAGGTCGTGCTCACGAACTACCCCGAAGGCCAGAGCGAGCAGCTCGAAGTCCCGAACAACCCCGAAAACGAAGCCGACGGCAAACGTCAGGTTCCCTTGAGTCGCGAGATCTTCATCGACGCCGAAGACTTCATGGAAACTCCCGTCCAGGGCTTCCATCGCCTCGTCCCCGGCGGTGAAGTGCGGCTCAAGTACGCCTTCTGCATCATTTGCCAGGAGGTCATCAAAGACGACGCCGGAAACATCACCGAACTCCGCTGCACCTACGACGACGCCACCCGCCACGGTGCCAAGCCCGTCGGCCGCCCGAAGGTCAAAGGCACCATCCACTGGGTCAGCGCCGCCCATGCCGCCGATGTCGAACTGCGCCTCTACGACAAGCTCTTCACCGTCGAGCAGCCTGACGAACAAGCAGGTGAAGAGGGCGACTTCGCCCAGTTCCTAAATCCCGCCTCCTTCGAGACCGTCACCGCCAAGATCGAGCCCTCCATCCTCGATGCCAAACCCGGCAGCCATTACCAGTTCGAGCGCGTCGCATACTTCTTCGCCGACCCGAAAGACAGCCAGCCTGGCAAACCCGTCTTCAACCGCACGGTTCAGTTGAAAGACGGCTTCGTGGTGAAGAAGTAAGCTTGGAAGCGCTGCTCCTGTAACTGGTGGCTGCAACAGTCTGCCTGTGGTCCGCGTTGATCGGGGATGCTCCTACGCTCACTCTCTGCTTCCTTTCTCTTCGCGGCGTCTGTCTTCGGTCTTGATGCTGACAGGCTCGCCAACATCCAGCCTGCTATGGAGCAGGCGGTGGCTGCCAAACAGACGGCGGGGGTGGTGACGTTGGTGATGGAGAAAGGGAAGGTGATTCACCACGAGGCGGCGGGCATGGCGGACGTCGGCACAGGGAAGAAGATGCCAAAAGACGCGCTCTTCTGGATCGCCTCGATGACGAAGTCGGTGAATGCGACGACGATCATGATCCTGGTGGATGAGGGGAAGCTCTCGCTGGATGAGCCCGCCTCGAAGTGGCTGCCGGAACTCGGACAGATGAAGCTGGCGGATGGCTCGGTGCCGGCGAAGGCGATCACGCTGCGGATGTTGCTGAGCCACACGGCAGGCATCGCCTTTCCTCCGCGCAAGCCCACGGATGGAGCGATCTCGCTGAAGTCCTATGTGGCGACTCTGGTGCGTGCGCCTCTGGCCTTCCAGCCAGGAAGCAGCTATGAATATGGCTTCGGCCCGACGGTGGCGGGGCGCATCCTGGAGATCGTCTCGGGCATGAAGTATGAGGACTTTATGCGCGAGCGTCTGCTGAAGCCGCTGGGGATGAAGGACACGATGTTCAATCCTGATGAGGCGCACCGGGCACGCATCGCCCGAACCTACAAGATGGATGAGGATACGCATGAACTCGCGCCTAGCTACAATCCCTTTGTGACCAGTGATGTGAGCGTAACGCACATGGTGGAGCCCTCGGGCGGGCTCTTTTCCACCGCAGCGGACATGGGGCGCTTCTACGCGATGATCGCAAATGGCGGTGAACTGGAGGGCGTGCGCATCCTCTCGGAGAAGGCGGTGAAGGACATGACGACTCCCGTCATGGCAGGCGGCAAGAAGCAGAGCTACGCCGTCGGCTGGCAGTGCAATACGGAGACGCAGCGCCCGTGCTCAGCGATGCCGGTGGGCAGCTTCGGGCATGGCGGTGCCTTTGCCACGAATGGCTGGATTGATCCCGCGCATCAGATCGTCACGGTCTTCATGGTGCAAAACGTCCTCGTGCCTGACAGTGGCAAGCCGAAGGACGCCTTTCAAAAGCTCGTCATGGAGGCTGCGGGCCTCACGGTGGCTCCTCCGCCTGTGGCGAAGAAGGGGAAGAAGTGAGCGGTGGTCCGCACAGTCGCCTGTGCGGGTGCCAAGCTCCGATCGGCTTCGAGACTACTTCTTCTCAGCGTCCACGCGGGCTTTCTCAGCGGCGGCGGCGGCATCGTTCTTGGTCTTCTCAGCATCGAGTTGGGCCTGGGCGCTGACCTTGTTGGCTTCGATGTTGGCTTTGTCGATGGCGGCGTTGGCATCGGTCTGGGCAGTGGCTTCTTTGGCGGCGGCGGTCACGGCTTCTTTTTCGTGATCAATGGCCGTCTGCTTCGTGTCGGTGCGGGCGTCGATGGCGGCCTTCTGCTTGTTGCAACTGACAACAAGAAGAGTGGAGAGAGCGAGAGTGGTGAGCAGGATGGATTTCATGATGAGATGGTGCGTGGCATGAGAATGATCCAGTCCGGCAAAATAAACCATGGGGTGTAGTGCTACCTTTTGGCCTGCAACTTCTCGCGTGCGGCGAGGTCCAGCAGCGCCTCGATCTCGGGACGTGCTTCCTCAAAGGTGGGCACACGCGACTCACGGTGATCCGTGATGCGCAGGAGATGCCAGCCGAGCCTGGTCTCGAGCGGGGCACTGGTTTCACCGGCGCGGAGCTTTTCGATATGGGTCATGAAGTCGGCAGGCATTCGCGTGGCGCTGAGCCAGCCGAGATCACCGCCGAGCAGCTTGCTGCGGGCATCTTCGGAATGCTGGGACACCAGCGTGGCGAAGTCCGTGCCGCTTTTCAGCTTCTGATGAATGGCGCGCATCTCGGCGCTGCGGTCCGGCTTCTTCGGGTTGTGTCGAGTCAGGAAAAGGTGCGAGACGCGATGCAGCGTGGGGAGGCGGAGTTCCTCCCGATGAGTGGCATACCAGGCGCGGGCCTCGGCTTCGGTGATGGGCGGGATTTGCTTCTCGATCTGTGCTTCTTCGAGCTGGGCCTCGCGGATGCGCTGGCGCATGTCCCGCTCGGTGAGGTGCTGGAGCGCGAGCCGCTCGGCGCGGTCGATGTCGCCGAGATGGAACTGCTTTTGCCAGAGATCGAACTCTTCAGCGACGGCTTCGCTGACCTCGGCGGGCAGGGGAGTCGGACGCGAGTTCAGGATGATCCCTGCCGTGATGAGCAAGACGAGAATCACAAGTATGATGACGAGACGCTTCATTGGCTAAGGAATCGCCTGCATGATGCGCTGGCGGCGGTCATCGTGCTTGAGTCGGCGCATGGCTCCGATGTCCGCCATGAAGTGCTCCAGATCACCGCCGCGTTGTTTTAGCAGGGCTTCAAAGCCGGGCAGCATCTCGTAATACGAGGACACTGTGGCGAGACGGGCGTTGTTCACGGGCTTCTTAAACCAGCGCTCAATCTTCAGGCTGCCGCCATGGCGGGCATCGAGGGCGAGGGCACGCTGGCGGAGGCGGGAGAAGGTGTTGTTCTTTTGCAGCAGCTCTGTTTCCCGAATGCGGTAGGTGCGGTCATAGATGCCTTTCAGTTCCTCTCTCGTCTCTAGCACCAGCTTGATGAACTCCCGCTCCACCCGCGCCTCCTTTTCATACTGCGCCAGCTCCTTCATTCGACCGCAAGCACGCAGCCAGCGGCGGGCACCTTCCTGGCCGACGGCGGTGGCGAAGGCTTCGTTGAAGTCGGTGTCGCCACTGAGGTAGAGGCGCTGATGGGTGAGCTCGTGGAAGATGAGTTCGGCGAGGTCGGCATCGCTGCGGCCGATGAAGGTGTTCAACAGCGGATCACGGAAGAAGCCGAGCGTGGAGTAGGCATCGACTCCGGCGACATAAACATCGTAACCCTCGGCGCGGAGCTTGTCCGCTTCGGCATTGGCGAGCGATTCCTGGAAGAAGCCGCGATAGGCGAGATTGCCGAGCAGCGGATAGCTCCAGGTCTTTGGCTCCACGCTGAACTCAGGCGCAGCAAAGACGACCCACACGGCATGGCGTCGCCCCAGATTGGCGTAGCGCCGATACTGCCCTTTCGCGGGCAGATGCAGTTCCTTCTCCGCGAAGTCGAGGATGTCATCTACCGTGGCGAGCTTCTGCTTGAGCGGCGGTTCAGACTTCGGATCAGCCATCACCTCGGCAACCGGCCTGGCCTTGCGCAGCATCTCCATCTGGCCTCCCGCTGCCTGCGAGTAGAAGCGCAGCGTGGAGCAGGAGCACAGCCCGCTCAGCATGGCTGCGGCGGCGATGGCGTGGAGTGGGTTCATTTTGATGAGTGGCGGGCGAGAAATCTTGCCCATCCTCGAAATCCTGCCCATCCTGTCAAAACCAATCCCAAGCGTTTCCAAAACCATGTCCTTCATTCACGACGATTTCCTCCTTTCCACCGCAGCCGCACGCCGCCTGTATCATGAGTTCGCGAAGGATGAGCCTATGATCGATTACCACAATCATCTGCCGCCGAAGGACATCGCTGATGACCGGCAGTTTAAAAACATCTTCGAGATCTGGCTGGCGGGTGATCATTACAAATGGCGCGCGATGCGCTGCAATGGCGTGCCCGAGCGTCTGATCACGGGCGATGCCACTCCACGTGAAAAG
>JBIKIA010000382.1:0-4972 GCA_044361885.1 Prosthecobacter sp.
GCCGAGGGCATCTGGCATGTCGGCGGTGCGGCTTTCCAGGGGCTGCGGGCGGCGGTGGCCCCAGGACATCATGGCGTTGTGCGCGGGGGTCATCGAGGCGAGGTCGTCGATGTTGTGGCCGGTGGGCTTGCGTCGCGCGAGCGGGAGATGATTGCCCCAGTAGAAGGGCGTCACCATCTGGCCTTGACTGTAGAACGGGCGTAAAGCCATCACGGGCAGTCGCGTCCAGCCGGAATTGAAGTAGATCGCCGACAAGGGCTCGTGGGTGCCGAAGCGGATGCGATAGAGCGGAGGCCGCTCGCCGGACATGAGCTTTTCGTAATCGGGCTCTTGCGCGAGAAGGGGATACTTCAGTTCGCGCTTCGAGCCATCGCGGAACAGCACGTCCACGAGGTTTTCCGGCAACACGCGGAGCGGATAGCCGGCGGGCGGGGTCAGGATCAGCAGCTCCTCGATTTCATATTCGGCTTTCGGTTCGGTTTGCAGGGTGACGGTGCGCGAGCCGAAGCCGTCGGGATAGAAGTAGAAGTCTTCGGTCGCGGTTTCGCCCCAGACTTTGTAGTTCAGGTCGCAGGGCTGGGCGGTCCAGCGGACGTGGATTCGGGCGGCGGTGGATTCGATGATCTCGACGCGGCTGCGGCGCAGTTCTTTGTCGGAAGCGGCGTCGATGCAGTCCAGCCCGTCCGGGCGGCGGGGAGCCTCGGCGAACTCGAAGTTCAGCCCAGTATTATGCTTCCCGGCCCAGAAGGGTGTGTAGGCCGCGCCGCGCCAGAAGACGAAGCGCGAACCGTTTGGCAGGGCGACCACGACATCCTTCCGCTCCGGCGCCCAGGCTTTGTCATAAGGCATCTCGGTCACCTCGTCCGGCCCGGAATAGGACAGCAGCGGGTAGTCGTAGCGCAGCTTCGTCTCGACGGCTCCAAAGGCGGGTAGCTTCAGTGGCTGACGCATGAGCATCGTCGTGATCGTCTTATGCCAGAGTTCGCGACCGTTGTCGTCACGGATGGCCAAATGCAGCGTGTCGCGATCCTTCGTGAAGGCTGGAGGTGGCAAAGAGACCTTCAACTCGGCACGGATGCCCTTGCGCAACTCGATAGCGGCTTTCGTTTGACGATCCGCAGACGATTCAAACCACGCGAGCACCTCCGCGCCGGAGATCGTCTCCTTGGCGGAAAATGCCGCAACGATCAAGCGAGCCTTCTGCTCTGGGCCGAGCACGAGCCAGTCTGCCGGAGGCAAAACCGCGCCCTGATCGACCGGATTCATCACCGGATCGGCGGCAGCCTCCACATCCGCTTCAAACGCGGGACGCTCCATCCGCCAACGGGCGCGCTCGATGGCCTTTCCCGCGGCATCGCTGGCAAACAAGACCAACTCATCCGGCGCCGGTGACGCCGTGAAGCTCACCCGAGCAGTGAATGGCGATGCACCAGTCACATCGAGCGGTATCCGCTCCACCTCCATGCCATCGCGATAGGCCACGAGCGAGTGCGCCGGTGCCGGAAGCGCATCGCTGGCGAACTGCACGATCACCGCCAGATGACCAACGCGTTGCACGCCGAAAGGCGGACGCCACGGATGCCCTCCATCAAATTGAAACCGTGGCTCGAAACGCACGGCCTCGCGGTGAGACGCATCGCTACCAGGATGCTCGAACAGAAAGCGGATGCCCTCGGCCTTCAGCGCCTCGTCATAGATTTGCAGTTCATCGAGCAACCCACGCAGGTGTGACCGCACATAGCGCCATGTATCGCCATCTGCGCGGCAACCGATGCGCAGCACGCTGTCTGGAGCGTCGGGTTGGAGCGTGAAATCGCCGCCTTTGAAGCTGCCCTTGTCCGCCGGAGTCTTTCCCTGCCCGTCCACATAGAGAGTGAAGTGCGGTGCCTGCGCCCGATACGTCACCGCGATGTGATGCCATCCTCCGTCGTTCGGCACGAGGCCGTTCGAGACGCGGTAGTTCGTGATCCACTCGCCCTGGCCCTCGCCATGCACTTGCAGGGCCTCGATACCGAAGACTCCGAAGAACTTGTCGGGCGCGGCGGTCAGATCGGCGCGGCCTTTGAAGAGCACCGGCATCTCCGCGTAGTAGTTCCCCACGTTGACCCAGGTCGCGATGGTGAAGTCGCGGCTGAAATCAATCACCGAAGGATTCGCCAGCTCGATGCCTGCGTTGACCTTTTCGATCACCACCGCGTTGCCGACGCGTCCGGGAGCAAAGGAAGGCGTGAGCTTCGGATCGACCGGGCGGCCATCGTGTTGACCGGTGACGTCCTTCAGGTCGTCGTCGAAGCGAAAATGCGCGACGAGGTCCGCGTGGGCGGCCAGCGTTGCGAGCAGCAGGGCGCTGAGGAGAAATAGCGTGTGTTTCATGTTCATTGCCTTCCTTTATCGGTTCAGCTTCTCGTCCCCGTGCTTCTTGATCCAGTCCCGCATCCAAGGGGCGCTGGGGATGCCTTGGTCGATCCCGGCGAGGCCGAGGATGACGCCGCCAGGAGCATGGCGGTGAGGGTGAGGATCGGTTTTAGGTTCATGGATTTGCTATGGCCTTGGCTGTTCATGCCAGAATGGCTTCCACCACCTTTGCGCCTTCCACGCCGGTGAGGCGGGCGTCGAGGCCTTGAAACTTGTGGGTGAGGCGGTTGTGGTCGATTCCCATGAGGTGGAGCATGGTGGCATGGAGATCGAAGATGCTGACGGGATCTTTGACGATGTTGTAGCAGAAGTCGTCGGTCTCGCCGAGGGTGAAGCCGGGCTTGACGCCGCCGCCGGCGAGGAAGAGGGAGAAGCAGCGCGGGTGGTGGTCGCGCCCGTAGTTGGTCTCGGTGAGGGTGCCCTGGGAGTAAATGGTGCGGCCAAACTCCCCGCCCCAGACGATAAGGGTGTCATCGAGCAGGCCGCGCTGTTTCAGATCCTTGATGAGGCCGGCGGTGGCTTGGTCGGTATCCTGGCACTGGCCTTTGATGGCTTTGGGCAAGCCGCCGTGGTGATCCCATCCCATGTGGAAGAGTTGGATGAAGCGCACGTCCCGCTCGGCGAGACGGCGGGCGAGCAGGCAGTTCGCGGCGTAGCTGCCGGGGCGTTTGACATCGGGGCCGTAGAGATCGAGCACCGCCGCGGGTTCTTTCGTGCTATCGGTGAGGTCAGGCACGCTCGATTGCATGCGGAAGGCCATCTCATATTGGGCGATGCGGGCCTCGATCTCGGGATCGGCGATCTGTTGGAAGCGGTGCTGATTGAGGGCGCTGAGCTGGTCGAGGGTATCGCGGCGCAGGGCGCGGTCCATGCCGGGGGGATTGGAGAGGTAAAGGACGGGGTCGCCCGTGTTGCGGAACTTGACGCCGCTGTGCTGGGTGGGCAAAAAGCCGCTGCCCCAGAGGCGGTCGTAGAGAGGTTGATCATCGGGGCGTCCGCTGCCGAAGGAAGTGAGAACGACGTAGGCGGGCAGGTCCTTGTTTTCACTGCCGAGGCCGTAGCTGAGCCAGGAACCCATGCTGGGGAAACCGGCGAGCTGACGACCGGTCTGGAAGAAGGTGATGGCCGGGTCGTGGTTGATGGCCTCGGTGTGCATGGACTTGATGAAGCACAGCTCATCCGCCACGGAGGCGATGTGCGGCATCAGCTCGCTGATCGTGGCCCGGCTTTTGCCATGCTGGGCAAACTTGAAGATGCTCGGCGCAATCGGAAAGCTTTTCTGCCCCGAGGTCATCGTGGTGAGTCGCTGGCCTTTGCGGATGGACTCGGGCAGGTCCTTTTGGAAATACCCGGCCATCTTTGGCTTCGGATCAAAGAGGTCCATCTGCGAAGGCGCGCCGGATTGGAAGAGGTAGATGACGCGCCTGGCTTTGATGGGGCGGTGTGGAAAGCCAGAGAGTATTGAGGTCGCGAGAGCTTCGTCACGGTTTAGCAATGAACCCAATGCAGCCAATCCAACGCCGGTGGAGGTCTGAGTGAGGAAAGCGCGCCGCGAGAGAGCGTGGAGCAGTGGAGCGTTCATCGTGGTTATTCTTTGTTGAGCAGTTCATCCAAATTCAGCACCACGTTCGCCGTCACGGTGTAAGCGGCCAGGAGGGCGGGATCAAGGTCAGGAGGGAGCGGGGCGTGGCCGGTGGCGAGCAGGGCGCTGGCTTCCGCGGGGGCGGTTTGGTAGCGGGCGAGGTGGCGTTGGAGGCCGGCGGTGAGAATGGTGAGTTCCCGGGTATCAGGCGGACGGGACAGGGCTTGGCGGAAGGCCCAGGTGATGCGCTCGGCGGGTGCGGTGCCGCCGTGTTGAATCATGCGTTGGGCAAAGACGCGGGCGGCTTCGAGGTAGGTGACTTCGTTGAGCAGGGCCAGGGCCTGGAGCGGCGTGTTGGTGCGGGCACGCTTGACCGTGCAGGTCTCGCGCGAGGGCGAGTCAAAGAGCAGCATCGTCGGCGGCGCGGCGGTGCGTTTCCAGATGGTGTAAAGGGTGCGGCGATAGAGTCCGCGCTCGACGTCTGGCTTGTAGTTGCGGAGGTCGCCATAGACACTGGTTTCATCCCAGACGCCTTGAGGCATGTAGGGACGGACGCTAGGGCCGCCGATCTTCGGATCGAGCAGGCCGCTGATGGCGAGGGCTTGATCGCGGATGACCTCGGCGCTGAGGCGCTGCCGCGGGCCGCGGGCGAGCAGGCGGTTTTCCGGGTCTTGGGCGGGCAAACCCGATGGCAGATGGGTGCGACTGGCGGTCTGACGATAGGTGGCGCTCATGACGATGAGTTTTTGCAGGTGCTTCATGTTCCAACCGCTGCCCATGAACTCGGTGGCGAGCCAGTCGAGCAGTTCAGGGTGGCTTGGCGGGTCGGACTGGACGCCGAGGTTCTCGCTGGATTTGACGAGGCCGAGGCCGAAGAAGCGCTCCCACTGTCGATTTACCCAGACACGGGCGGTGAGTGGATGCTCGGGCGAGACCAGCCAGCGCGCGAGGGCGAGCCGGTCGCGTTTTGCGCCA
>JBIKIA010000383.1:0-4965 GCA_044361885.1 Prosthecobacter sp.
CACCAGCGCATCGAGCAAAAGGGTGACCTGCACGGTGAAGTTCGCCTGGTCGGGAAATGCCTCCGGTGGCACAGCGAACGCCGCGCCGTCGCGCAACCTGACCGCGCCGTCCACCTTCTCGACGGCTCCTGACCGCAGTGCAGGGAGAATGTCGTTTCGCGACAAATCCCACAGCGGCGAATCATCGGCAGCGGCGGAGGTGCTCATCAATGACGCTGCGCATGCTGTGATCACCAAACGCAAGATAGGATGGAAGTTAAGGATGTATTTCATGATTCACGGGTTCAGTTCACAAAGAGAAACTCGTTGCTGTTGATGAGCACGCGGCAGAGTGCGGCGAGTCCGTTCTTCTGTGCATACGCGGTGAAGGCGCGGAGTTCATCCGCCGTCGGTTCGCGGAGCAAAATGCGGCGGACGGCTTCGGCGGGCGTGCTGATTTGTTTCCCATGCTCACCGCTGAAATGCAGCACGAAGCGGTTGTTGTAGAGCGCCAGCGATTGCAGCGCGGAGGCTGAAAAACCACGCGCAGGTGCAAGCATGCCGAGATCAGGAAAGTCGAGCGCGTCCATGAAAGGATCAGGCACGCCGCGCCAGACGAAGCGATAGATGCTGCGGCGGTGTTTCGGCAGCGCGGACCAGTCATAGGCGTCGTAGTTCAGTGTGGGCGTGAGCTGCACGGGTGGGCCGGTGACGAACTGCCGCACGCTCGGGCCGCCCATCGTGAGATCGAGCTGACTGGCAGTGGCGACGACAAAGTCGCGGTAGCTGTCCGCATCGAGTCTGAGGCGGTTCATGCGCCAGAGCAGGCGATTGTCGCCATCGACTTTCGCCGCGTCCTCGCGGTGCTCGCTGCTTTGGCGATACGCGGCGCTGGTGACAATGAGGCGGTGCAGATGCTTCAACGAACCGCCGTGGTCGCGAAGCTCGCACGCGAGCCAGTCGAGCAGCTCGGGATGCGACGGCGTTCCGCCCATGCGGCCAAAGTCGTTTGGTGTATCGCACAGGCCGCGACCAAAATGATAGTGCCAGACGCGATTAGCGATGCTGCGCCAGGTCAGCGGGTTCTTTTCATCCGCGAGCCAATCGGCGAGAGCGGCACGTCGCGCGGCTTCATCGGTGGCTTGAGCCTTTTCAAAGCGGGCCGGCAACGCATGGATCGCACTCAAAGCACCGCTCACCGCTTCCTTCATCGGCTTGTCGAACTCACCGCGCTTCAGAACCTGCACGGTCTTTGCTTTTGCGACAGTTGTGGGCGTGCCTTTGCCCACATTGAGCAGCACATCGGCCTTCTTCGCGGCAGCATACACCTGCGCGGGCGCGGGCAGTTTGGAAAGCTCGGTGGTGGCGATGACTCGCAGCGCGTGGGCGGCGAGCGTGAGGCGCTGCGACTCGCTGCGTTCCTCGGCAGGCAGCGTGAGCGCCTCTTGCGCCAGCATCGGCATGGCGGCGGCCCGCACCGCGGGTTCATCGGTCGCGGACAGCTTGAAGGAGCCGATGAGATGCGATTTGCCCGACAACTGCTTCAGCGAGATCGTCAGCTTCGCGCCCGTCTTCAGCGTGAGCGGCTGCGCCAGCTCAAACACCGCGTGATGCGAAGCACCCACCGCCGGATGAATGCCCCAACCTGTCGCCGCATTGCCATCGATCACCATCGCTGCCGTCCAGCCCTGCTGGTCAAAGTCCGCCGTGGCGCGGGAGAACTTCAGCTTCACCGGCTGCGTGGCACCTGGGTCGAAAAGTTGCGCCTCGATCTCGCTGAGCGTGAGATTGCCATTGTCCTGACGCCCTGGACCTTTTTGCGGCAACGACTCATGCGAGAGCGCATCGAACCGCAGTGCGGTGATCTTTGCGAGTGATGTGCTGGCCGTGATGATGTAGGTGTCCTTATCCGGTTTCGCGCCCGATGACGAGATCGCCTCGCCATCGCGTTTCAAAGTGGAGCCATCGGAGCTGATGAAGCTCTCATAGTTAAGCGGTGTCCATGTCACCGCCGGGCCTTGTTTTTTCTCCCACTCGCTCACGATAGCCGCGTTCTCAGCAGCAAGCAGCACGGCCTTGTCCTTCGTCTCCGCAGCCGTGAGCAGCGACTGCCAGCGCTTCCGCGTCTGTGCGATCTGCTTGTCCTCATCAAAGGCCACATTGCCCTCGATCACACCCGCGAAGACGGCTTGCAGTGCGTAGTAGTCCTCCTGCGTGATCGGATCAAACTTGTGCGCGTGACAGCGGGCGCAATTCGCCGTGGTGCTGGTGAAAGCCCCCATCGTCTGCGTCACGAGGTCGTCGCGATCGAGATAATCAAAATTGGTCGGCGCTGTCTGGTAGGCGCTGTGATCAAAGACACCCGCACCCAGGAAACCAAGCGCCGGGATGAGCTGCGCTTCATCGGGAAAAAGCGCATCCGCTGCGATTTGCTCGCGAATGAAGCGCGACCACGGCTTGTCCGCATTCAGCGAGGCAATGACGTAATCCCGATAGCGCCACGCATGATCGCGCGGCAGATCATGCCCGCAGCCATGCGTCTCGGCGAAATGGATCGTGTCCAGCCAGTGCCGCGCCCAGCGCTCTCCATGGCGCGGCGACTCCAGCAGACGGTCCACCCGCTTTTCATAAGCCTTCGGGTCCGCATCATTCACGAACGCCTCCACTTCCTCAAACGAAGGCGGCAGTCCGTGCAGATCAAAATAGATGCGGCGGATCAACGTGCGCCGATCCGCTTCCGGCGAGGGCATTAGTTTACGCTCTGACAGACGTGCATGAACGAAACGATCCACCGGATGCTCGACGCCCGCGACTTCCGGCACCTTCGGCACCACCAGCGGCTTCAGCGACCACCAATCCAGCTCGCTCGGACGTTTCTTATCCTGCACCCGCGGATCAGACGCACCGCTCCTCACCCACTCCTCCAGCAGAGCGATCTCTGACGCAGGCAGTTTTTCCTTCGGTGGCATTTGATGCTCCTCATCACTCCAGCGCACCATCTTGATGAGCAAACTCTCCTCCGGCTTGCCCACGACAATCGCAGGACCCGAGTCGCCGCCTTGTTCCCACCCTGATCGGGAATCGAGCGTGAGGCCGCCCTTCATCTTCTTCTCATGCGAATGGCACTCAAAGCAGCGTTGCTTCAGGATCGGCTCGATTTTCGAGGTGAAGAACTCATCCGCGAAAACCGCTGAGAAGCCCCCAAATGCCCAAAAGGCAAAAAACGCCCGTTTCATGCTTGCAGCCTCCTTTCGATCTCCCGCGCCGCATTCATCACCTCGACGCCCACTTTTGCAAAAGTGCTCTTCGCCATCCGTCCGGCCACAGCGGAGGCCCAAACGACCGCGAGTAGGTGATTCGGCCGGTCAAACACCGGCGCGGCCACGCAATGAATGCCCTCGTCCGCCTCGCCCCAATCGGTTCCGTAGCCCAGCTTCACCACCCGCTCGCATTCAAGTCGGAGCGCCTCCTTGGTCGTGATCGTGCGGCCCGTGAAGCGGGCCAGTTTCAGCCGCTGAATCGCCTTCTCGCGTGCTTTCGGATGCTGAAAAGCCAACAGCACCTTGCCCGGCGCATTGTTGTGCAGCGGAAAGCGCAGTCCGATCTCCACACAGATGCGCACCGCCTGCGTGCTCTCCACCTGCTCGATGATCACACCCTCGTCCCCGATGGGAATGCCAAGCTGCACCGTCTCACCCACTGCATCCCGCAGCGTCCGCATCGGCTCCAGCGCACATTCCACAAGGCTCGCGCGACCCACACGCGGATGCCCAAGACGGAGCAGCTTGCCCGTGAGGCGGATGATCATCGTCGCCTCATCCCGCTCCACATAACCGCGCACCATCAAGGTCTGCACTAGCCGCGAGGTCGAGTTCTTCGGACTGCCAATGACCCGACTGATCTCCGACAAACTCATCCCCTCCGGCCTCCCATCCAGCGCCTCCAGGACGGCCAGCCCCCGGTCCAGCGCCGGAGCTTCAATGCTGGCACCCTTCGCGTCTTTGGAACGCGATTGTGCCGTATTTGGAACGTGTTCTATGGGTGTCACGGACCGAATACCCGTCACGGCGGAATTTCTTGCGGAAAAGATCACTTATTTTCCCGCGCCAGCACATGCACACCGGGGATCGTGTCGCCACCCTCAATACGGCTGATCGTGTCGCGCGAGACACCGCACTTCATCCACAGCGCACACATGCTCAGGCCACAGCCTTCACGAAGTTCCAGCAAGCGGCACGGCAGCCGCTCGCGGATGCGTTCGGCGTAGTCGTGGGCGTGGTGGGCATGATGAGTCATCCCCAGAGTTCGTTGAACATGAGTTGCTTCTCGGCGGAACTCAGTGGCGAACGCGAAACGGCGTTCCAGGCGGTGTTGATGTCTTGCCGTGCCCAGCTTTGGGCGATGAGGGTAGCCATTTTCATGCGTTTGTTTTCGCAAGGGATGCATGGAAGCAAGGCGAGCGCGGAAGCGGGGTCGCCGGGGAGATGACGATAGATGGCTTGTTCGGCCGTTGGATCATTCGCACCCGTCTCTTGATGCAAACTGGCTTGCGCGGATGAATACGCGGGCATGTCAATGGGCTGCAAACTGCAATCGCAGTTGGGCCTGTTTTCGCAGGGTGGCGTTCAGCCAGAATACGCGTCCGTCCCAGGCGTAGTCGGTGGCGGCGAGTTCGCGGCCGTTCAGTTCCACGCGTGCCAGTATCTTTGGCGCACCTTGTAGTTCGAAGACGGGATGAACGCAGGGTGTTGCGGGCTTGAGGGTGAGCGTGAGCGAGACGATGGGCTTTTCGACGGTGAGGAGCGTGGCGCGGCGTTCGGTGCTGTAGGATGGGCTTTGCAAGCGTGCGCCTTCGGTCTGGATCTGCGGTGGGGTGGCGAAACTGCGGGACCATTCGAGGAGGCGGGCGTCATCGGCATCGCTCAGGCCGATGAGCCAGGCCCATTTTTCGACCTGCATCTTGCGGGTGACGCCGAGGGCGTCGGG
>JBIKIA010000384.1:0-4959 GCA_044361885.1 Prosthecobacter sp.
ACGGCCGTTCCCAGCGAGACTACGATGTCGGCCCGGTGCACTGGGATAGCCACACGAACTACTTCACCAAAGAAGCCCCAGGCTTTGGCGGCGGCTATGCCCAGCTCGAACTCGGCGCTGAGACTGTGGAAGGCGAGTATCGCTTCACCAACGTGCCGATGCTCTTCGGCCACAATGCCAGGCGTCTCGTGCTCGCAGCGCCAGATGGCATCATCTTGCGAGCCATTCATGACCAGCCGCCCCTCTGGCACTTCATGATCCCCGCTGGCAAAAGTGGAGCCATCTATGCCAGCAAGCCCATCAACCTCGACATCGGCGGCAAGCGAACCGCGTTCAAAGGTGGCGATTGGTTGCCGTTGCATGGCACCACGAGCGACCAGATGGCTTCCATCAAAACCAGCGGACTGGTGTTTGTCGCCTTCCGTGGCGGCATTCCGCCGGTGTTGGCTCAGCACGATCCCAAGCTCTACTTCGTGCCCAAGGTCATCCAGGAGCAAATGCCTGCGCGAGAAGCTTCGGAAGTCATCAAACAGGAAGGCGAATACATCGAAGGCATCGCAGGCAAGGCGCTGCTGCTCACCGGCAATCGCAGTCTCAAAATCCCACGCGGCAAACAAGTCAGCTCCGGCATCTTCGAGCACATCAACTACCACGAAGGCACGCTGGAGTTCTGGTTTCAGCCTCGCTGGAGCACCGGCATGGGAGCCGAGACCTCTGAGAAGTATGTCATCACCGGCGGCATCTGGCCCCTCACGCTGAAACGCTACGCCGGTGACGATCAAGACCCGCGCGCAGGCAACGTCTTCCGTTTCGACGCCACCTGCACCATCAAGCCACCGCCGATGGCCAAACCCGCTCCATTTCCCTTTCCGCCGCAGCAGTTGCTCAACGTCACGCCCGTCGTGCAATCCCGCTGGCATCATCTCGCTGTGAGCTGGACCACGGACCCGAAGCGCGGCTGGATCAGCGAGTTCTACCTCGACGGCCAACCGTCTCTCGGCTGGGCACGCTTCGACACCGGCCACGGTCGCTTCCTCGAAGCCGATCACGCCGACAAACAATTTCCCCCACTCCCCTGGCCCATCGACGAACCGAAGGGCGAGTTCATCACACTGATCGGCAGCGTGCTCGACGCCGCCGTGGACGAACTGCGCATCAGCAAAGTGGGCCGCTATCCGAAACCGTTTTCGAAGCTCCCGCAGCGCAAGCTGGAGAAGGATGAGGAGACACTGTGGATGATGCGCTTTGAAGGAAACGAAAACTCCGAGCCATGAACACACGACGTCAATTCATCGCTACTGTCGCTGGTGCCGCCGCCGTTTCGTCGAAGGCGAGCGCCGCTGAGCCGAAACCCGAAGTTCGTTACTCGATGAATCCGCCACCGCCGAAGTCGGGGCCGCACACGGGGTCGCTGGATGTCTTCATTCAAAAGCTCAAACCGCAGGGCGAGGTGCCGCTATCGTTCTTGAACGACGAGCATCACGATCTCGCAGCCTGGAAAACGAAGGCACGGGGCAAGATGCTGGAGCTGCTGCATTACACGCCGGAGAAGGTGGACCCGCAGGCGGAGGTGCTCTCGCGCAAAGACTGCGGCGACTACATCCGCGAGGAGATTCGATTCAACACGACGCCGGTGTTTCGCGTGCCGGCGACAGTTTTGATCCCGAAGGGACTCACGAAGCCCGCACCTGCCGTGGTGCTGCTGCATTCGCATGGCGGCTACTACTTGTGGGGGCGTGAGCGTGAACTGGAGGGCGATGACGTTCATCCCACGCTCATCGAGATGCGCGACTACTACGGGAAGAAGGCCGTCGGCACCGAGATGGTGCGGCGCGGCTATGTGGTGATCAGCATCGACATGTTCTTCTGGGGCGAGCGGCGCATGGTGCTCGATGATGATCCGGCGGAGTGGAAGACGCGGCCTGCAAGCATCAGCAACGAGTCGGTGACGAAGTTCAATCAGCGCAGCAGTGCCAGCGAGCAGCTCATGGGCCGCACGTTGCTCAGCGCAGGCACGACATGGGCTGGCATCATCGCGTGGGATGACATTCGCACGGTGGATTACCTCGTCACGCGACCCGAGGTGGACCCGCAGCGCATCGGGTGCGTGGGCCACAGCGTCGGCGGACTGCGCAGCGCGTATCTGTCGGCGCTGGATGATCGCATCAAGGCGGCGGTCGTGTGCAGTTGGATGTGTTCGTTTCCCCATCAGCTCGCCAAGCATGTGCGCAGCACCATAGGCCACACGAAGCTCATTCCCGGCATCTACCGTCTCATGGATCATCCCGACATCGCCTCGCTCGCGATGCCGAGGCCGCTGATGGTCATCAACGGCATCCAGGACGCGCTGTTCGAGCCGGAGGGCGTTCGTGCGGCGCACGCGAAGCTGGCCAAATGCTATGCCAAAGCCGGAGCGCCGGATCACTTCAAGAGCATCATCGAAGAACGCCCCCACGAGTTCAACGCCGAGCGTCAGTCGGATGCTTGGGCCTGGTTTCAAAAATGGCTGTCATGAAGCACCTGCTCCAAATTCTCCTGCTGTCAGGTTTCGCCCATGCCGGCGAGACGCTGCCCAACGGCATCGTCCTTCCCGATGAATGGCCGCCGCGGATCGGCGGATACGCTGGCAAGCCGCCACTGGAGACCTTCTCGAAGCCCGGCGATCCACCGGAGCCGCCGTATTTGAAAACGAAGCCTGCGGTGATCGACATCGACGTGGGGCGGCAGTTGTTCGTTGATGATTTCCTCATCGCGGAGACGAATCTGAAACGCGTGTGGCATCAGCCGGTGAAGCACACCGTTAATCCCGTGCTCAAGCCGGACAAAGCGTGGGAACTCGGCATCACGCGCACGCCCATGGCCGCGCCGTTCAGCGATGGCTGCTTCTACGATCCGCAGTCGAAGCGCTTCATGCTCTGGTATTCGTCGGGCTGGTATGATTCGACTGCGCTCGCGGTGAGTGGCGATGGTTTGCAGTGGGAGCGGCCCGTGCTCGATGTCTTTCCCGGCACCAACAAGGTCATGCTGCGCGATCACGACGAGTGGCGACGCGACACGGCTTCCATTTGGCTCGATCACGAGGCCACGAGGCCCGACGAGCGCTTCAAGGCCACGATGTTCTGCCGCAGCGGTGCCCTGGGCACGAAGCTGGACAACTACAACCCAGGCCTGCTCCTGCTCGCCTCGCCCGATGGCATCCACTGGACGCTGCGCGGCCAGACGAAGCACTCGAAGGACAACACGACGATGTTCTACAACCCCTTCCGCAAGGTCTGGGTCTTCAGTCATCGCATTCACATCCAGCATCCAGACGGTCGCTATGAACGAGCGCGAGCCTATTGGGAGACGAAAGATTTCTTTTCCGCAGGTGGTGAGGCGATGAAGGAGAAGCCGCCGGTTTACTGGATGAGCGAGCAATCGGACGATGTCCGAGAAACCACGAAACAAGCCTCCGCCGCCATCGAACTCGGCAACTCCACGCTGGCGCAGATCTACAAGATTGACGCCACGCCGTATGAGAGCCTCATGCTCGGCCTTTTCGAGATTTTGAGCGGTCCGACGAATGATGAGTGCGCCGCCGAAGGCAAACCGAAACGCACAGACCTTCAGCTCGCCTTCAGTCGCGATGGATTTCACTGGAGCCGACATCGCGAGACCTTCATCGGCGGCACGGGCAAGGCCGGTGATTGGGATCGCGGCTACATCTCGTCCGTCGGCGGTGGATGCCTCATCGTCGGCGATGAACTGCTCTTTCCGTATGGAGCCTTTGCCGGTAATCCGGCCAACACGGACAAATACTACGTCTGGGGCGGCCTCTACGCGAATGGAGCCACCGGCATTGCCAAACTCCGTCGCGATGGTTTTGCCTCCATGCGCGGCCCCGGCGTGCTCACGACCGAGAGACTGCAATTCAGCGGCAGGCATCTCTTCGTGAACGCGAAAGGCACGATCCGCGCCGAAGTGCTCGATGCCCATGGGAAGCCCATCCCTGGCCTCACGCTGGCGGAATGCACGCCATTCACCGGAGACGGCACCCGCGCCCGGCTGAGTTGGAAAAGCGATCTCGCCGCGCTGCGTGGCAAACCCGTGCGCATCCGCTTTCACCTCACAGAAGGCGATCTTTACGCCTTCTGGATCAGCTCCGACGAACGTGGCAGCAGCGGCGGCTACGTGGCAGGCGGCGGACCCGAGTTTGATGGAAGCCAGGATCAACCACGCACCCACCGATGAGATCACTCACCCTTCTACTTTTCACGTCACTGGCCGCGCCGCTCGCCGCCGCTGCCCAGGAGCCGGTCCGCATCGGCAAGGCGCACCAGCTTTTCCTGGATGACCATCTCATCGAGCACACCGAGCATCTCACCCGGCGCGTGCAGCAGGCACGCAAACATGAGACGAATCCGCTCTTCGTGAAGGAGCACGACTGGGAGCCGGAGGGCTATGTGGTGCCGAGCGTGATCTATGATGAGGACGAAAAGATCTTCAAAGCGTGGCTCGATGGCTACGGCATCGGCGTCTTCTACTTCACCAGCAAGGATGGCATCCAGTGGGAGCGGCCCTTGATGCGGCTCTTCCCTGAGTTCGACAAGGAACCGACGAATCGCGTGGTGCTGAGTGCGTCCGAGATCGACGCCAAAGCCGCCCCGCCGGAGAAGCTGGACTACATGCGATCTCGCGAGGCTGGATGGCGATACTTCGGGCACGCGAGCGGCGTGATCAAAGACCGCTGCGATCCCGATCCGCAGCGCCGCTACAAGATGGCCTATCTCTGGATCAACCGGCAGTATCAGCCGCCCGGTGCGAGTGGCGCAGGCAAGTTCATCGCCATGGGCGTGGCCTTCAGCCCGGATGGCATTCATTGGACGCCGGTCAATGAACCCGTGTGCCGCGCGACGGTGGATCTGCCCTTTCACATCAACTTCGACGAGCAGCGAAAACGCTGGGTGCTCTACGGCCGCG
>JBIKIA010000385.1:0-4956 GCA_044361885.1 Prosthecobacter sp.
ATACGGCGTGATGAAGGTGCCGCAGGATTTGTTCGTGTTGGTGATGAGCCGTGTTGCCAGCCGGCCGCCCTTGCCTTCAAAGTCAAAGTCGAGCCCCAGCGATCCGATCGGCCTGCCACTGCCTCCGGGCTGGTTCGAGTTGAAGAAGCCAAAGAAAATCCCTGCTCCCGGTTGCGACTTCATGAGCGCGAAACTGCCGGACGCGGTGAATTTGTCCTCCAGCGTCCGCACCGGAATCTCCGCCGCATACGAAGCCGAAGTCGTTGAGCGCTGAATGCTCCCGCCGATCTCGCCTGCGGCCTTGCCCGCATGATTCGTGGGGCTGTAGCCGAAATCCTGCGTCACAATCAGCGGCTTCTCCGGCACGATGCGGTTGTTGTGTCCCTCCCATCTGGGATCGCGGTCAAAGGTTTCGGTTTTGAGCGACAACGACGGCGCGCCAAATCCTCGTGCCGACAGGTGCTTGATGACGACTGCCGCCACCGCTGCGGCGAGTTTGCGGCTACCTTCCTCGGTAAAGTGGATGCCGCCGCTGTCGTGAAGTCGTGCGGACTCTTTCGCATCGCCCAGTGCGGCGGGCAGGTCGTTCACCGGCACGTTGAGTTCCTTCATCACTCGGAGCGCGATGACGTTGTAGTCCATGACGCTCGCGTTGAACAACTGATAGCTTCGGGTCTTCCAGTAACCTTTTGAGCGTTCGTCGATGAGCGGCGTGCTGAGGGCGAAGATGATCTTCGCCTTCGTCTCCGCGCGAAGCCGCTTCACGATCTCTCGCAGATTTGCCTCATACTGCTCCGGCGGGAAATTGTATTTGCCGGTCTTCTGGTCGCGCTTGGTGTCGTGAATGCCGGAATTGAAGTGGACCACATCGGGTTGCTCTTTGATGGCCCACTCGTTGAGGTTCGTCAGCAACTTTCCCGTGTCCCCACCATTCACCTTCGGCGTGACGACGACTGCCTTGTCCGCGAGCAACTCGGCAACAAAGGGCGCGTAGTGTTCGCGAACTGAATCGCCCAGCATCACGACTTTTGGCAGAAATGGCTTCGGAGCTTCTTGCGCAATAGCGGTGGTAGCAAACGCGCTGAGTAGATGACCAACGAGAACCGCTAGGGAACTGCAGATGAGTTTCATGCAAGAAGAACGCCCGCCTGGGATGGTTGTTGCCGCCGCATTCGATCACTCGGTTCGTTTCCTCAACGTCACACTCTGGAGGTAATACTTGTTGAAGGTGCTGCCGTCGGACTCGAGGGCGAAATTGTAGCCCCAGTAGTTCACGAACTGGGCATCGTCGATCTGCCAGCGGACGGTGTGCCATTGCTTGTTGTCCGGCGCGGTAAACCAGCCGCTTTTGGCGGTCTTGAGGCCGGTGGTGGATTCATAGACGAGTTTGAAGCCGGCGTTGTCATTGGCCTCATTTCGCCTCACGACGGCGGTGATCTCAATGGGCGTGGTCGTGTAGCTCAGAAATTCGGGATCGACGATGAAGACGTTGCCGCCGGGCACGTTGCCAGCGCGTGCGGAGCCACCGTAAGCGAGCACGGCACATGCGACAGCCTCGCCGGAGTGGGTGTGGAGGCCGCGTTCGATTTGCTGGCCTTCCATCGTGATCGAGACGGACTCAGCATTCGAGTAATCTCATCCCCATGGCAGAGGTTTGGGCTTGTTGGCCTTTGCTTCGGCCAAAAGCGCGTCGGTAACGTCGAGGACGAAGATCGGGGTCTCAGTGAGCAAATGTTTGTTCGCGCTCGTGATGTCGCCATTCAGCGGATTCACGAGCTGCACGGGCTTGGGGAAGCGAATCTCGTCCGTCGTTTTTCCATGCGCCCAGGTGATGAGCAACGTGCCTTTCGTGCCCTGAAAGGCGAAGGCGTAGTGTTTTTCATTCATCAGCGTCCAGCCAAGATACACGGGATGCTGGCCGAGATGTTGAATCATCTGCGCCATCGCGGCATAAGCCGGACGTGGGATGCCTTTGCGGTCGAGCAGACCCAGCGGGCCGCTGTCACCGTCTTTGCCCTCGAACCCCTGGATGCACGCCACACCTTGAGCGATGCCCATCGTGTAGGCTTTTACCAAGGCATGCGCCTGTGTGTCCGCCCCCTTTGTCACCGCGTCGCAGCCGAGTTCGGTGAAGATGATTGGCACATCCGCCTTCTCGGGATTCTGCGCCGCGAGCATCTTGCGCACGGTGGGCACGATGTTCATAAAGACGGCCTCCGTGCCCTTGTTGATCGCGATGCCATCTAGCACTTCATACGGATGCAACGTGATGTAGTCGAAGTGATCCTTCGCACCCGCCTTGATGGCTTGTTCGAGGTAGTTGATATGCACCGACTTCGCAGCGAGGCCGATCAGGCAGGTCGGATCAGCCGCCTTCGCAGCGTCGTAAGCGCTGACGACGACCTTCGCGTAATTCGCCGCCGTTTGATCGCGCCCCGTGCCGTTCGGCGGCTCGTTCCAGACTTCCCAGCGTTTGATCCGGTCTTTCGAGTGCTTCACGATCTCCGAGACGTAGTTCGACCACGCAGGCAGGTTGTTCACCGGCAGCGTGCCCGGTTTGTCGAGCGTGTTCCATTTCACGCCGCCATTGAGCAGGCCGCCAAAGACGAATTCATGCTCCGTGAGATACCTCATGTGCTCATCCAGAGCCTTCTAATTAGACTTTCCCTGCCCTGGCTCCACCTGCGCCCAGCCGGTGCAGCTAGCGCGGTATTATCGCAGCCCGATGGCCTGCATCTGCGGTAGCCAATGCGCAGCGTCATGCGTGGAGCGGTTGTGAATGTGGCAACTTCCGATGCCGAAGATGCCGAGCGAAGCAGCGTCTTCCGCGTGGAGTTGCGCGGCAAACACGATGGCGAGAAAAAGGGGAAGTTGTTTCATGTTCCAGATTTGCTGCGAAGCGCATCATCTTCCCGCAACTTCAGATACGACCCGGTCATGAGCCGGTCCTCGCGGCCTTCGCCGGCTTTAATGATGATGGCGGATTGTTTGAGCAGATTCTTCTCGAGGCCATTGATGCCAAAGCAGCGCGTCTGGCAGATGCCGCAGCCGACGCATTTGTCGGTGAGTACGACGGGGGCGAGGTGGCCCGTGCCTTCGATGGGCTGGCCTGCGGCATCGACCTCGGTGTGGACTTGGACGAACTCGATGGCGTGATAACCGGCGGCGTGGCATTCATCGACGCAGAGCTGGCAGGCCTCGCGATTCGCGTGTGGGAGGCAGGCGTGTTGATCGACGATGGCGAGGCCCATGCGCGCGACTTTTTTCTCGGCCAGCGGCAACGCGCGGATGGCACCCGTTGGGCAGACTTGGCCGCAGGCGTTGCAGCTTGATTCACAACCAGCCCAGTCGGCCTTCACCATCGGTGCCCACAGGCCTTCGAGACCTTGCTCGAAGCCTTCGGCTTGCAGCACGTTGTTGGGACAGGCTTTGAAGCACTCGCCACAGCGGATGCACATGTCGAGGAAGGCAGGCTCAGGCACGCTGCCGGGCGGACGCACGGGGCGGAAGGCATTCGGATCATCGAGATTCGCGCCCCACAGCTTGGTCGTCGCGGCGATGGCTCCGCCACCAGCCACACCGATGCCTGAGCCAGTGACGAGCGACATGAAGCCTCGGCGACCGAGTGCGGTCTCGCCAGTGGGCGGATCATTCTCCTTCTTGAGGTCCATGACGTTCCAGCGCTCGACGAACTTGATCGACTGTGTCGGGCAAACACCACCGCAGGTCTGGCAGAGCGTGCAGTCGGTGACGCGTGTGGTGAAGTCGGGTTTGATCGCGTCAAAGGGGCAGATCTGGACGCATTTGTTGCAGTTGATGCAGCTCGATTCGACCTTGCGTTCGCTGACGCGGAACAAGTTGCCCACGGAGAACAGCGCGCCACTCGGGCAGACGTATTTGCACCAGAAACGCGGCTTCAACAGACCTAGCGCGAGCACGCCGAAGAAGAGAAGGATCGATACAACATGACCGAAGTTCATCGAGGGCACGAGATGCCATTCGCGCGTGAAACCACTCTGCAATGGCTCACCAATGAACAACATGCCGCGCGTGATGACTGGAATGGCGGCGACATAGCCGGAGATGAGCACGCCGCAGAAGGCAGCAATGAGCACGGCGAGCAGCAGGTAGTATTTTATGTGAACCCACCAGCCGTCTTTGGCGACGCGGAAGCGCGTGACGCGCTTGCCAATGGCCCAGTCAAACATGTCGATCAGTGTTCCGAGTGGGCAGAGGTAGCCGCAGAAGCCGCGTGGTATGAGCACGCACATCGCGAGAATGATGCCCGCACACACCAACGACCACACCCAGCTCCGCGACGCGATGGCGGTGGAGAGACTGACGAGTGGGTCGATCACGAGGAAGCTTTCCGCAGCTACGATCTCCTTTCGTGCGAGATCATCGGTGTAATGCGACGGCCACTTGCCCGGCACTGTCTCATGCAAAGCCCAGGGTCCAGCGCCGAACAAGACGCGGTCGATCTGCTCCGCTGTCAGCGGCACGGCTGGTGCGAGTCGCACGCGCTTATCATGGATGCCGGTGATGTTGAAGTGGCCTGCTGCGATGCCTTGATCGACGAGGAAGCGCTGCTGGCCGATACGCAGCTCTTTGGCAGCGCTGTCATGCTCAAGGCTCAGCCCGCCGCTGGTTTGCTCGAACTCGGCAAGTCGCCATCCTTCCTGCATGGCACCAGGTGTTTGTGGCTTGGCGTGGTAGGGCCAGCAGACATAAAAGAAGAGCCAAGTGAAGAGCAGGAAGCACAGCGTCTGCACCACACGCCGCAGGGGCGCGGCGAGCATCGTGGGTCCGATGCGACGCAGCACCTTGCGCACCGACGTGGCGATGCTTTTGGGCTGGGGCTTGCTCGACGCGCGCTGAAAGGGCAGGAAGTGATCCAGCCGATACACGCTGCGTTTGATCTGGCCGGGCTCGTTCATTTTGCGCCCTCGGCGAGTG
>JBIKIA010000586.1:0-3353 GCA_044361885.1 Prosthecobacter sp.
GCCTGAATAGGGGACGAAGCTGCCGTCCACGATGAGTCGCTTGTCCAAGCTGGCGTTGTAGGTGTTTGTCGTGTTGTTGTTCAGGTAGCTGCCAGTGGGCAGTGTGGCGATGCTGTCCACCACCGTCATGCCACTGCTGACGACACGGCCAAAGGTGGTGAAGCCACCGTTCTGGTTGTCGAGATTGCTGGCATTGTTTCCCAGGTTCACAAAGAAGTCCGTGGTGGCGCTGTCTGGATTGCCAACATACCCAAAACTGTCGTCACGGGGCACTGAGCCGCTGGTGAGAACGGCGGTGGAGTTTCTTGCGCCGACTTTGGCCGAGGATATCATGCCCCGAACGTTACTGATACCGGGTTCATTGATGGCGGGCGCACGAGAGGGAATGCTGGAAAAGGTGCGTGGCACGGCCACGGTTTTCAGGTTTCCACCTTGGAGTACGAAGCCTGAAATCAACCGGTGAAAGGCCATGCCATCATAGTCGCCAGCATTCACATAAGAGAGGAAATTGGCCACGCCCTGCGGAGCCAGACTGGGGAAAAGTTGGATGTCGATGTTCCCCTTGGTTGTCTCCAAACGCACGGCGGTTTCTGCATCTGCGTCGGCAAATTTATCTGCCAGCGGGATGCGGAAAGGCGAGTTGATGCCGATGGTGGTGCCGGGGATGCCTTTGATCGTCATTGGTGAACTGATGGTGCGAAGAATGCGCAGGGTCAGAGTGGCTTGAGCGGTGCTGCCACCGACAAATTCAGCCGTCATCGGGCAGGAAAAGACCCCCGCCACCTGGGGTGATCCAGTGAGAAGGCCGGTGCCTGAGTCAAAGGTCAATCCAGCGGGAAGGTTGGTGATGTTCCAGGTCGTGCGGTTCGCTGCATTGCTGGTCGCGGCCAGGTAGCCAGCCTCAGTAGTCTCGGCATTGCCGACGATGACAATGCGATAGACCGGCTGCCCTTGCACGGCAGGGTGATAGGTGCGGCTCGTGAAGCCATCTTTGACCGTGGCGCTGGTCATGTTGCTGTCTCCTGACACCGTTGCCTCGTCCGAAGCCACTGCCACCACGATGAACTCGTGACTCACTCCAGTTTCGAGCGTGGTGAAGACGGGTTTGCCGGTCGCATCGTTACTCTCGGCTCGTGAATTCACGCTGACCTTCTCCACGCCTTCGCGCACAGCGCGGGCGAAGAACCAAGTGCTGGTGCCCTGGGGCTTGGTGTAGATGTTAAAACCATATTCTGTCTCGCTGTTATCTTCCCATGTCAGATCGGCGGTGCTCGCCAGACCAGAGTTGGCGGTGGCAATCAGATTGGTCGGGGCAGGGAAGGTGGTGCTAAGGACGGCGATGTTCGAAGGCGCGCTGTATACAGTCGTGGCCGTGCTGGCTCCTGTCGGAGTATAACTGTAAAGCGCCACTACCCGCCAATCGTAGTCCGCCCCCTGAGGGATTGGGATGTCCACCACTGAGGTTCCCTCACTGACCGTGCCGCGTGAGGTGAATTCGCCTGTGCCGCTTTCATTGCTTGGTCGGTATTGAATCTCGTAACCTGTTTCGTTGGTGGATTTGTCCTCCCAACGCAGGCGAACCGCGTTTTCCGTCAGCACATCCGCATGCAGATTTATCGGTGGCACCAGGGGCAGTGTGCGGATGGCAACGATGCTCGAATAAAAGGACGCTGCGGTGGTCGTGGAGACTTTCTCACGGGTGGCCCGAACACGGAATTCATAATTCGTATCAGGCAGCAATCGCAGTCTCAGGGTGTGTGACGTTTTTGCCGGCGGCAGGATGCTGGAATGATTAACGTAGCCAAGCGTTTGAAAGGCGAGTGCAGGTGTCTGAACCTCACGATAATCTATCTGATAAAAAAGCTCCGAATTACTGTTGTCCGTCCAGGATAGCTTGATCTGGCTGTCATCCACGTTGGTCAATGAAAGGGCTGTGGGCGTGTTGAGAGTCGTCTGCGCCGTGCCCACTGGAATGGTGAAGCTAAAGATGGGTGAGGTGCTCGTCTCAACTTTGGCTCCATTGAATTTCCACGCAATGACCTGAAAGTTCACCACCTGCCCGGCTGGCAGCCCCGAGTAGCCTGTGTTCAGTGCCTGTATTCCGTTCGCCGCCACCCGTGCCATAGTGGAGAATGGTCCGGTCGTGCCGCCGCGAATCTGAACTTCGAAACCCTCTTCATCCAAGGAATTGTCTGTCCATGTTACCAAGTAGGAATTTTGGCTGCCGAGAACCACATTCCCATTTGAGTTTTGACCAGCCAGGGAAAAGTCCACTTTGGTGATCGTTGGTGCCTTCGGTGCCACCGCCTCTGCTCTGGGCGTTAGTGTAAAGAGCGCGCATAGGCCCATAATGGCTACTAGCAGCCTGCTCGAAGGCATGGGGGAAAGAGACATGGAGAGGGGAGTTGGTAGGATGCTCTGATCGACTAAGACACCGTCAGTGACTTAGTTTGCTCGAAATGAATACTTTTTTTGTGATTACAATGTCAATATTTCTGCGCCCCGAGTGAAATCTTTTTCTCGCCCTAATCTCCCAAATTCGCCAGCATCGCTCACGCTATGTCCAGACTTCTCACCGCTCTCGCCCTTTTTCCGCTCGCTCTTCATGCCGAGCCGACCCCCAGTTTCCTCCCTCAGGAGATCGACTCCGCTGTCGGCATCGGCTACGGGCTCGCTATGGCGGATGTCGATGGGGACTCGAAGACGGACATCCTGCTTTGTGACAAAGACCTCATCGTCTGGTATCAAAACCCCACCTGGAAGAAGCACGTCATCGCCGAGAAGCTCACCGAAAAAGACCACGTCTGCATCGCTGCGCGCGACATCAATGGAGATGGGAAGTGCGAGATCGCCGTCGGTGCCCAGTGGAATCCCGGCGACACCACAGGCAGCGGCGCCGTCTTTTACCTCGACCCGCCTGCCGACCGCACCCAGCGCTGGAAACCCGTACAACTCACCCACGAGCCCACCACCCACCGCATGAAATGGGTGCGTAACCTCGCCGGGCGCTACGACCTCATCGTCGTCCCCCTGCATGGTCGGGGAAACAAAAATGGCGAAGGTGTCGGCGTCCGCGTGCTCGCCTACCACAAGCCGGATGACGTCACCCAACCCTGGAACACGACCCTCGTCACCGATGCCATGCACATGACGCACAATCTCGATATCGTCCCGCCCGGCAATCCTTCTGAAGCTGAGTCGCTCCTTCTCTGCGGTCGCGAGGGCATCATCCGCCTCGATCCTTCCGCCAACGGCTGGCGCACCCACTGGATCGCCAAACATGACCAGCCCGAACTCCTGGGCGCGGGCGAAGTGCGCTGGGGAGCCTTGGCGGGCGGTCAGCCATATATCTC
>JBIKIA010000387.1:0-4938 GCA_044361885.1 Prosthecobacter sp.
CAGGGCGGTGATCTGGCGGCGCTGAAAGGCACGGGGCGCCAGGCTCCGCTGCTGGTGAATGTGTCCCGAGGCATCACGAACGCGGCTGATGACAAGACTTACGCGCAGCGCGCCGAGCATTGGCGAGATGCCATCCGGGCGTCGCTAGGTTGATGGCTGTCGGGTCTTGCTGAAGATTAGGATTGCAGGCGGGCGGGCTTTGCGGGCATTGTCGTGTGCATGAACCACGCCATGAGATTCCGTGATCCTGACCCGACTTGCCCGGATGTCCGTCTCGATGAGGTGGAGGAGATCCAGGCGCAGCGGGAGAACCGCTGTCTGCCGAAGATCGAGACACTGGAGGAGACGGTGGGTCTGGCAGTGTCTGGCGGCGGCATCCGCAGTGCCACCTTTGGCCTCGGAGTGATGCAGGAGCTGCGCTCCCAGGGGTTGCTGGACCAGGTGGACTATCTTTCCACGGTGTCCGGCGGGGGCTACATCGGCGGCTGGTTCATCTCGAACCGTCTGCGCCGGGGCGAGGACAAGAAGGATGAGTTTCTCGATGATGGACACGAGGCTGTGCGGCACTTGCGGCGCTTCGGACGCTACCTGACTCCGCAGTCCGGCTTTCTGAGTGCGGACACTTGGACGGCGCTTTCCATCTGGCTGAGAAACACGGTGGCGCTGCAGGTGCTGCTGCTGCTGTTTCTGATGCTGGTGATGCTGATCCCGTATGCCGGGCTGCCGCTCTTTGACCTGATCTCGGGGGCGAGCATGCCGACGATGAGTGAGGCGGATATGCAGGCCCGCCGGGAGAATCTGGAGGTCTGGAATCTGACCCAGGGTGGGATGATGGGGCTGGTCGGACTGCTGGCCTGCTTTTGCCTGATGCGGGTGAGCCGTGGAGGAACGGCGGACGTGGGGGTGGCGGAGCCCTCGGCAAGGCTCCGGAAGATCCGTGGCTTTTGCAGCCAAGGGGTCGCAGGGCTGGAAAAATATTCCTCGGGACGGCTGCTGGTGCGGTGCTTTCAAGGCTCAGTGCGCTGGATGCGTGAGAAGACGAAATGGATGGATGCCTGCGTGATCCTGGTGCTCATGCATGTGGGCTTCATGACCCCGGCGCTGCTGTGGGGACTGATGGAGGTGAATGAACTGCACATCCAGGCATGGGAGCATGAGCGCATCCGCCAGCTCTGCATGATGGTCTCCGGCCTGATGGTGGTGACGCGGATCCTGTGCCGGAATACGCCACGCTGCCGTGGGCTGGTGAAGTTTGCGCTCAGTCTGGCGGCGCAGTTTGCCGTGGTCTATCTGCTGACGCTGGGGCTGGCCCATGCGGCGATCAGCATCCTGCTGGACATCCTGAGCGTGGAGCTGCCGCAAAAGCTGGGCATCACGAATCTGCACATGCGGCACGCGGGCTTTCTGATGACGCTGGAGTGGCGGCTGATTCTGGGGGCGCCGTTGTGCATCTTTTTTTATTCTCTGCTCATCGGCGCGGGCATTTCCATGGCGGGAAAGGATCTCGATGATCGCTTCCGTGAATGGTGGGCGCGGATCGGCGCATGGCTCTTCATCGTCAGTCTCGCCTCCCTGGTGCTGTGCCTGGTGGCGCTGAAGGGGCCGGAGCTGGTGATGTGGATGATGCCGAAGCTGGAGATGCGTCTGCCGGCGATGCTGACCTGGGTCGTCACCTCCGGCATCGGCCTGAAGCTGGCGGGCGGTGCAAGCACGAACGGGGTGCGGCGCAGTGGTCTGAAGGAGAAGCTGGTGCTGCTGGCTCCGCTGTTCTTTTTCAGCGGACTGCTGCTGGCGGTGGCCTGTCTGGTGGATGGGCTCATGCGCTTTTCGACGGAGCATTGGGGCAAGGTCTATGGCTGGCTGGGCGAGGTGCTGCCAGGCCAGTGGAGTGAATGGCTCTACACGCCGCTCATCAAGGGCGACGGCCCTCTGCTCGTGCTCATCGTGGGCCTCTGCCTCGTGCTCGCCATCGCGCTCACGCATCTGGACATCAATGAGCTTTCGATGAACCTCTTTTACCGCAACCGCCTGATGCGCTGCTACCTCGGCGCGGCACGGCCGGGGAGTGACCGGCGGACGGAGCTCTTCACGGGCTTTGACTTTGGGGATGACCTGCCGCTGTGCCAGATGCAGCATCGGGTGAAGAAGGGTTTTCGCGGGCCTTTCTGGATCGTGAACACGGCGGTGAATACCTCGAAGAATCCCGATCTCGATGTGGCCGAGCGGCTGGCGGAGTCCTTCTCCATGACGCCGCTCTACTGCGGCTTCGAGCGTTTGGGCATGGGCGTGGGCAGCGGCTTGCTGGAGAAAGTGAGGCAGGGTTTCCGCCCCACGGAAAAATACATGAATGGGCAGATGACCGCCGGGGCGGCGATCTCTATTTCCGGCGCGGCGGCCAGTCCGAACTCGGGTTACCACACCGCGCCGCTCATCGCCTTCATGCTCACGGTCTTCAATGCACGGCTGGGCTGGTGGTCGGCGAACCCTGCGCGGAGGAATGGCTGGGATCAGGCAAGCCCGCCCGTTTACCGTCCGATGAGCTGGTATGTGGTGAAGGAACTCTTTGGCAGCGCCTCGATCAATGATCCCTTCATCTACCTGTCCGATGGCGGCCATTTTGAAAACCTCGGCTTGTATGAACTCGTGCGCCGCCGCTGCCGGGTCATCATCGTCTCCGATGCTGAGGAGGACGGTGGCTACACCTTCCATGGGTTGGGCACGGCCATCCGGCGCTGCTGGGTGGACTTCGGCGTGCGGCTGGAGATCGACACACGCTCCATCAGCCCCGAGACCGAAGGTGGCCCGTGTCGTGGACACTGCGCCATCGGGCGCATCTGCTACGATCCCAATGACCGGACGAAGGATGGAACCCTGGTGTATCTGAAGTCCTCCTGGACTGGAGATGAGCCGACAGACCTGATGCAATACCGCGCCGCCAATCCCGGCTTTCCGCACGAGAGCACGGGGGATCAGTTCTTCTCCGAATCCCAGTTCGAGAGCTACCGGAAGCTGGGGCGTCATGTGGCAAAGACCTGTTTCGAAGCCAGCGTGATGTTCCTCCGGCAAACCGACCCCGGTCTGCTGGACGCCAGCGAACGGCTTCCGGGTGCAGTTGCGCCTGCGCAGGCGGTCTTCCTCAACCGCTTCGCCACCACTCTGCGCCAGTATTGGGCACCGCTGACGGAAGGCTCAGACACGGAGTTCGTCCGCAATACGGAGACGCTCGTGGGCATCTGGAAGGACGTGCAGACGATGAGCGATCTGCACTGGATGGAGTGCATCATCCTGCCTCCAGCCGGCAGCAATCTCAGCGGAAGGCTCAAGCGGGAAGACTGGCCTGTGGAGGCGCTCAGTCCAGGGCAGCAGAGGGCGGGTCGCTTCCTCTGCCAGCGGCTTTTCCAGCTCATGGAGAATGTGTACCTGGACCTTGATCTGGCCCGCACCACCTCGGAGGAGGACAACTCCGGCTGGATGAATCTCTTCCGCCATTGGGCGCGGTTTACCTTCGTGGAAAACGAATGGAAAACCGCCAAGCCCACCTTCGGAGAACGCTTCGCCGCCTTCTGGGATCAGCAACTCGCGCCACCGCGACAACCGGGCACCACCGAGTATCCACAAAATCCGGCCATAGTCTGACATCCGCGTTACTGTTCCGAGCTTGCACGCTGGAAGAATCTGGAGACCCTTGTCGTCACTAAGCAGGTGATTCCCACGGTCATGATCTTCGACCTCAGTTCGCAACTCCATACTCCCCTCCAGCGCACGCTTTATCGTGTGCTCGGTCCCACTGTGGAACGAGTGCTCGGTCTCCGGGGGTTGGATCAGCACTACCAGTTTGGACGCGAGCGCTATCTCAAGCTTCCGCCTGAGCAGCAGACCTGCGGTGAGTTTTTCGAGGGAGTGGTCCAATCGCTCGGTGCCCAGTGTGAACTGGATATGCCTGCGGGCTTTGAATTTCCCAAGACCGGGCCGCTGATCATCATCGCCAATCACCCCTATGGCATCCTCGATCCGTGCATCCTGGCCAGCTACGTCGGCAGGCAGCGTCGTGATTTGAAAGTGATGACCAATTCACTCCTCGCCGTCATGCCCGAGGTGAAGGAGCATGGCATCATGGTGAATCCTTTCGGCGGAAAAGAGGCTGCGCGGGAAAACCTCAACGGCATGAGAGCCGCGCTTTCACATCTGAAAGCCGGCGGGGCGATGATCATCTTCCCGGCGGGTGAAGTTTCCGCTTACAAGCCGGGGAAGGGGATCGAAGAAGCCCCCTGGACGCACCATGTGGGTTCCCTCGTTCGCCGTACTCAGGCTGCGGTGTTGCCGGTTTACTTCCCAGGCGGAAATAGCCCGCTTTTCCACCTCGCGGGAATCATCCATCCGCGTCTGCGCACCGGGCTCCTGCTCCGCGAGTTTTGTCAGCAAGCAGGCACTTCGGTGGAGATGCGGATCGGCAGCACCATCCCCTTTGGCAAGCTGCGCAAGTTTGAGGATGACGAAGCACTCACAAAGTACCTTCGCATCCACACGCTAGTTCTGGCTGAGCGCCGCCGGAACACACCCGAGGCTGAGCCTCAGCCCGAATTGGCTCCCAGTATCGATGCGCAGCGTGCTGCGGCACATCGGGAACGCATCCTTCAGGAAGTCGATGCCGTGCGTGCCCGCAATGGTTGCCTCGCCACTCAGGGTGGGCTCAGCGTCTATGCCGCTCATTCGCATGAGATCCCAGATACACTTCAGGAGATCGGCCGTCTGCGCGAGATCACTTTCCGACAGGTTGGCGAGGGCACGGGCGAAGAGGTGGATCTCGACAAGTTTGACCGCTACTACGAGCACCTCTTCCTCTGGGATGAGCAGAAACAATGCATCGCAGGTGCCTATCGTCTCGGGCGGGCTGACATCATCCTGCGCGAATACGGACCGAAGGGGCTCTACACGAAC
>JBIKIA010000388.1:0-4933 GCA_044361885.1 Prosthecobacter sp.
TCCAGCACACTCTTCGCACGCATCTTCAGACTCTCCGCCACACTCCAGCTCGTCTCCGTGGCACCGGACACACCCTCTACCTTCGCCTCCTTAAAGTCCATGTCCGCCAGCCGCTCCAGCGTGCTCTCATTGAAGAGGTTCAGAAAGTAGTCATCCCCCGTCACATACGCCACATAGCGCTTCGAATCGTAGCTCTTGCGCAGCGCGATCCGCCGCAGCTTCGCCCCATCTGCATCCAGCAGCATCAGCGTATCCGTCGGCCCCTTGTAGCCCACCACCACATCTGCAACGGGCGATGTCCGCACCGCGAGCGCGATCTTTTTCCCACCCGCGTCCAGCACCGCAAATCCACCGCGCGGCGACTCCGCGCGAACCAACTCCACCGCCGCAGGCTCCAGCCTCCGCACCTCCTCAAGCGTGACCTCCTCAGGAAAGCGCAGCGATGTCCCCGACGCCCTCCCCAGCTTCTCCAGCACCCCTTGCGCCATCGCCGTGCTCGTCAGCGTGGCCCCGCTCACCGCATGAATCGGCTCCGGCGCAGGCGCTCCCGGCTTCATCCCCTGAAACTGCCGGAAGAACTTCCGGTCCGCCACCACCTCCGCCACATGCTCCGTCGTATCGTGGCTCTTCAGCAGCCGCAGGCCCGTCAGCACACCCTTCCTGTCAAAGACGAGCAGGCTGTTCGTTGGGCCGGAGTAGCCAATGATCTTGTCCGACTCGGGCGCTGTCGTCGTCACATAGCCGAGCGACTCCCCTGCCCCGTCCAGCGCCGTCCGCCAGCCGTTCGCCGGATTCGCCTCCCCCAGGCTTGCGATCTCCGGGAAAAAATCCCGCAGCCGCTCCTGCGTCAGCGCCGCCGCCGCCTCCAGTTTCTCGCGAGTTTGCACCGCCTCACGGATCACCCACACCGCCACCACCAGCAGCCCCACACGCCAGAGGCGAAGGAGAGCAGGTCGGGCAGATAGGATCAAAGGCAGCATCAGCAGGCAGATGAGATACATGCTTCACCGCCCTTGCCAAACAAGAGCTCAAATGTCTGTCCTCAAAACCGTGAACCGCCGAACGCGTTCACCTCCGCAGCGCCGGGCTCAGAAATGCGGGGCGGAGACGGTGCCTTCTTCGATCTCGAGTTTCTTTTTCCTGACGATGCCGTCGGCGATGTCGAGGATCATTTCGTCGAGAAGCAGGCGCAGGTGGCTGCCGGAGCGATAGTCAGCGGGGGCGATGTGCTTTACGCGGTCGGCGAGGGCATTGAGCTGGTAGCATTTGCGGAAGCTGGCGCGGCTGGGCTCGTCTGCATTGTACACGGCGATGGCGTGACCGCCGTAGCGCTTCATAAGGGTGAAGCAGGGTACGTCGGTGGGGCCATCGCCGACGTAGATCATGTTCGGGAATGGTATGGGGCGCAGTTCGGGGTCCATGTGGTCGTTCACGTCTTCATGAGGCTCGAGCATGCCTTTGTTGATGCGGAAGAGGTACTGGGTCTTCGTGGTGTGGCTGATGACGCGCTTCGGAAAGCTGATGCGGCCGTCTTTATCGGTGCCGAATTCGCAGCCGAAGATGCGCTTCACATACGGTGCCAGCGAGCTGCCATCCAGCAGCGCCTTCAGGCCGGAGGAGACGATGTAATGCTCGATCTTGATGCCTAACGAGCGGTGCTGACTGCTGAGGGTGGCATTCAGTTCCTCGAAGACTTCGGGCACGCCTTTGTAGTAGCGGAGCTTAGCGCCGAGCTTCACGAGCTCGGCATTGGTGGGGCGGTCCATCTCCAAGTAGTCGAGCATGCACTTGAGGTAGGCGAGCTCGCCGTCGTAGCCCTGCTGATCCACGAGTTCGCGGCTCTTTTTCCAGAACTGGCCTGCGTTGATGCCGAAGTGCGGGAAGAGGGTCTCGTCCTGCATGTAGGTGGGGCTGAGCGTCTGATCGTAATCGTAGATGACGGCGATGGTGGTCTGGGCTGAGGACATGGCGGGGAGGTTGACGATGGTGGACGGTTGTTTCCCAAGCCACGGTCAACCACTGTCATCGACCGTCAACCATCGTCAACGGTTTGTGAGGCTGGCGAGGGCGTCGTCGAGCGTCGGATGCGCGAAGCGGTAGCCCTGATCCATGGCGACACGGGGAAAGGCCCGCTGTCCGGCGAGCAGCATCTCCTGGCCCATGCCCGGCATCAGCAGGCGCAGGGCAAAGGCGGGCACATGGAGGAGGGCAGGGCGATGCAGGGCGGCGGCGAGCTGGCGGGTGAAGTCGGCATTCGTGACCGGATTCGGTGAGCAGAGATTCAAGGGGCCGGCGACGGCTTCGTTTTCCAAGGCCCAGAGGATGAGTCCGGCCTGATCCTGCTCATGAATCCAGGACATCCATTGCCTGCCGGAGCCGAAGCGCCCGCCGACACCGCAGGCGAAGGCGCGCTTCATGAGGGGGAAGGCTCCGCCGTCCGGCCCGAGCACCACGCCGGTGCGCAGAAGCACGACACGGGTGCCGAGAGCTTGAGCTTCCATGGCTGCGGCTTCCCACTGGACGCAAAGTTCGGCGAGGTAGCCAGTGCCCGGTGCGCTTTTTTCCTCCAGCAAGGCATCGCCCCGATCTCCGTAAAAGCCGATGCCGGAGGCACAAAGCAGTAGCTTGGGCCTGCTCGCGGGCTGCCAGGAGCGGAGTTGCTCCACGATCTTTTTTGTCAGATCGACGCGGCTTTTCCAGATGCGCTCGCGCTTGGACCGAGTCCAGAGGCCGAACAATGATTCGCCAGCAAGGTGGATGAGCGCATCCAGCGGTGTTTCGGGCAAGGGACTGGTGCTGGTGGAGACGAGCGACCTAGTGACGAGCGGACCTTGGGGGGAGGCGCGTCGTGAATAGCCGATGACTTCATGGCCGGACCCCAGCGCGAGCGCGCTGACAGCCTGCCCGATCATGCCTGTGGCTCCAGTGATTCCGATTCGCATGGTTCTATTTACGGTGGGTGATGGTTTCAAAAAACAACAAAGCGGACCTTTCGGTCCGCTTTGTCTCAGGTTTTGGGGTTCGCTACGGGGAGGGATTCAGGCCAGTTTTGCTTTCACCAGCGTTTCCAGCCGGTTCACTCCACGGCGGATGCGGGCTTTAACCGTGCCGAGAGGCTCATGGAGACGCTCGGCGACTTCAGCCTGGGTGAGTCCGCTGAAGTAGGCGAGTTCGATGGCCTGACGCTGGTCGGGATTAAGTTTGGAAACCGCACGCAGGAGGATGCCATCACGCTCTTTGATTTCGAGCAGCTCGTGGCTGGAATCGTCGAACTCGGGCTGCACGCCTTTGCTTTCGGTCTCGAAATCGTCGTTGAGGCGTGAGCGGCGCTGTTTCGAGCGGATGCGATCGATGGCGCGGTTGCGGGCCATGGTGGTGAGCCAAGTGAGAGGCTTTCCTTTGCGGGGCTCATAGAGATGGGCCTTATTCCAGAGTTGGACGAGCACTTCCTGCATCACGTCTTCGGTGTCGTGGTGGTCATTTAGGACGTGGGAGATGGAGGCAAAGATGAGGCCCGAATACTTCTGATAAAAGGTCTGATAGGCCTTCGAATCACGTTCGGCTATCCGCTGGATGAGGCGGATGTCTTCCTGCACTTGGGCTTCGGCGAGGGCTTCTGTCTCAGTCATGGTATTGAGGATAGGATCAAAGTTAGACAAACTTATCTAGCAAGTGAGACACATGGGAGCGTTGGGGGGGTATTTGTCAAAGGAATCGTCGATGAATCTTATTCACAGCCTCTGTCTTTGAGACAAAAAGGGGCTTATTCGCCTTTTGTCCACATGTCCGAAGGCTTGTCTCAAGGTCCATTGGACCTCGCAAGTCTAGTATGCGTTCACTTACCTGGTGCTTTTGGCGGCTGCGCGGGCAGCCAGGCATCCAGTGCGTCGGCTTTGGTGAGGACTTCGCGGAGAGTGATGACCTTGCCGTTCTGGCGTTTGCTCTCCTGAGCGGCCTCCATGAAGGCGTAGATCTCGAGCGTTTGTTTGGCGCTGAGTGGAGCCTGCTTGGTCTGGAAAAATTTGATGACCTCGCGCAGCATGGGGGTGTAGTCACCCTGGCTGGTTTGTTCGATGATCTTTTCTTGGCCGAAACGGATGAGCTTGTAGCTGGTGGAGCCCATGGGCAGGGTGTGCAGGGCGTAGAGGGTGCCGAGGCGTCCGCCTTCCCACAGACCGGTGACGACGGAAACGTCCGGCGCGGAGGTGCGCTCGACGCTGAGACAGCCACCGCCCATGACGGTAAAGAGAGCCTCAGCAGAATGGATGCCGTAGAAGAACAGGTCCGGGTGATGCGGCAGCAGTGGCGCGGGGCCGTAGGCTAGTGCGGCGCGGGCGGGGATCGCCTCGGCATTCGCGACCTCGATGACGCCGGGCCACCAACGTGTGGCGGAGGCACTGAACATGGGCACCTTGGCGGTCTCGGCGAGTTTGTAGATTTCGACGGCATCCTTCAGGCTGGCGGCGATGGGTTTGTCGAGGAAGAAGGGCTTGCCGCTGGCGATGACATCCTTCGCCTGATCGAGGTGCGGACGGCCATCGACGCTGAGGATCATCAGCGCATCCGAGGCAGCGCAGACCTCGGGGATCGTCGCCATGATCTTCACACCAAACTTGTCCTTCAGCGTGGCGGTGAAGCCCGCGACGCGTGTGGCGCTCTCTGGCAGATCCGGGCTGCCACCGGCGTAGGCAGCCACGACGCGGGCACCGGGGACGTGATTTGGATTCGCGGGGTCGTTCAGCCGGAGGGTGAACTGCTCGGAGTGGGAGGAATCCAGTCCGATGATGCCGATGCGGATATTTTCAGCCATGACGGGGGCGGCGGTGAGCAACGTGATCGAAGCCACTAGGGCGGCGAAGAACGGGGGCTGGAGTTTTACATCACACATGGGCCACACAAGACGGCTCGGTTGGAGGATCAATTCAGCGGCTTG
>JBIKIA010000310.1:0-5887 GCA_044361885.1 Prosthecobacter sp.
GATGGCAGAAGCTACGGCCAGCTCTTTGATTTCATCATTCAAGCGAAGCCGTGAGGAAGTGGGTGACGACAACGTTTCGTCAATCTTACCTTTTCTCATGAAGCAGCTTTTCATTGCCCTCCTCACCACCGCCAGCCTGCACGCCGCAGATCCTATCGACACTTTCATCGAAGAACAGCGGCCTTCATTGACCAAGCTCTACGAGCATCTGCATGCGAACCCTGAGCTGTCGTTTCATGAAGAGAAAACGAGTGCTCGCATGGCCGAGGAGATGCGGGCGGTGGGATTCGAAGCGACGGAGAAAGTCGGCGGCTTTGGCGTGGTGGGTGTGCTGAAGAACGGCCCCGGAAAAACGGTGCTGGTGCGTACGGATCTGGACGGGCTTCCTGTGCGCGAGATTGGTTCCGTGCCCTACGTCAGCAAGACCACCACCAAGGACGATGCGGGCAATGATGTCTCCGTGATGCACGCGTGCGGTCATGACATGCACATGACCTGCTGGGTGGGCTCGGCGCGGGCGCTCGCGGCTTCGAAGGACCAGTGGAAAGGCACTCTGGTCTTCATCGCACAACCGGCGGAGGAACGCGGCATGGGCGCACTGGCAATGATTGAAGACGGATTGTTCCAGCGCTTCCCGAAACCTGATGTGTGCCTCGCATTGCATTGCGATGCCGTGCTACCCGTCGGCACTTTTGGCGTGACCAGCGGCCCAGCCACCGCGAGCACGGATACCGTGGACATCTTGGTGAAAGGCGTCGGCGGTCATGGCGCGATGCCGAACACAACGAAGGACCCTATCGTGCTTGCCTCGCAGATCGTGCTGGCGCTGCAAACCATCGACAGCCGCGAATTGCATCCCGTGGAGCCCGTCGTGATCACTGTGGGCAAGTTCAACGGAGGCACGAAGCACAACATCATTCCTGACAAGGTCGAACTCGGCCTCACCGTGCGCACCACCAGCGCTGAAACGAGAAACCAAGTGCTGGAGTCGATCAAACGCATCTGCCGAGGCCTCGGCATCGCCGCCGGACTGCCGGACAATCTGCTGCCCGAGATCAAACTGACCGGACCTGGCACGCCATCGCTCTTCAACAATCCTGATCTCACTGCCCGTGTAAGCCAAGTCTGGGCGGATGCCTTTGGCAAGGCGAGCATCATCGAGCGCAAGACCTCCATGGCCGGCGAGGACTTCTCCCGCTACACGATGACCTCCGACAAAATCCCCGTCTTCCTCGCCTGGCTCGGCACCGTCGCGCCCGAAAAAGTCGAGAAGGCCGCCAAGACTGGCGAAGTGCTGCCGAGCCTGCATTCGCCCTTCTATCGCCCTGAAGCCGCGCCCTCGATCAGCTTTGGCGTCAAGGCGATGACCCTCGCCGTGTTGAACGAACTCAACCACTGATCACATGAACCGTCGCGATACTCTCGCCCTCACGCTTGCCGGCCTTGGACTGACCACCCGCGCCCGATCCGCCTCTCTCATGCAACCCGCCGCTCAAATCATCCAGACGCAAATCGACAACGGCATGCTCCACTCCGCTGTGCTGCATGTGCGCCGGGGCGATCAGGTCACGCAACACGTCTTCGGCAAGGCGCAGGCGGATTCGATGTTCCTGCTTGGCTCCATCACCAAGCCGCTTGCCGTTGCCCTTCCAGTGATGATTCTGGTGGATCGTGGCGAATTGAAGCTCTCGGATCGTGCGGTGAAATACCTGCCCGAGTTCAACGATGGCGCGCGCAAGGACATCACCATCGAGCAATTGCTCACGCACACCTCGGGCCTGCCAGATCAACTGGAGAACAACAACGAGCTGCGTGCCCGGCATGCACCGCTGGCGGAATTTGTGAAGGGGGCGGTGCGCACACCGCTGCTTTTCGCGCCCGGCACGAAGTATCATTATCAAAGCATGGGCATCCTGCTCGCCGCAGAAATCGTGGAGCGAGTCACAAAGATGAAGCTTCCGGATTTTCTCCAGCAGCTCGTTTTCACACCGCTCGGCATGTCACGCAGTGTGCTCGGCCTCGGCAAATTCAAGAAATCTGACATGGTGCCAATGCAGACGGAGCACGCCGCCCCCGAGGCCGGAGCTGGCGATCCGAGCGCGCGCGAGTGGGACTGGAACAGCGACTATTGGCGAAATCTTGGCGCACCGTGGGGTGGTGCGCACAGTACAGCAGGTGATGTGGCCACCCTCCTGCGCAGTTTCCTGCATCCTGACGGCAAAGTGCTGCGCGAGTCCACCGCACGTCTCATGATCCAGGATCACACGCCCAGGCTCGAAGCTCATCGTGGCATCGGATTCATGGTCGGTCTTGCGGGCCTTGGCAAAGGCTGCTCGCCTCGTGCTTTCGGCCACAGCGGCTCCACCGGCACGCTCGCGTGGTCTGATCCTGCCACGGACACGAGCTTGGTTTTGCTCGCCGCACTGCCAAAGAATGTGTCCGGTCCGCTGATCCTTTATCCGGTGTCGGACATCGTCTCCACTCTGTCATAAACAAAAAAGCGGCTGAGTTTCCTCAGCCGCTCATGGGTTGGATGACAGGGGGGAATCAAGCCCCGCGATAATCGCGTCGCCCGTGTTCTTCATCTCCGCGACCGCGTGGTGGTTGCGGGCCATCGTTTCGGCGTTCGTCCATGTGCGGGCGTTGCTCAGAACCGCGACCTTCAGGACGTGGGCCGCGATGCATCATCGGTGGTGGACCTTTACGATGGAGCTCAGGTCCGTGTGGGCCAGGGCCGCCCTGCATGCGTTGATCCGGGCCGCGTCCCATCATCGGACCACGGGGTTGCTGCGGGCGCTGGCCAAAGCGTGAGTCGGGTCCGATGCCACGGCCATGATGGCGATGTCTGCGTCCGAAGTGTTGTGAGGAGGGGCCTTCAGGCCGCTTCTGCGAGAAGCTATCGCGAGATCCCTGCTGCGGGCCGCGGTCGCCATCACGAGGACCACGATCAGCATGAAATTCACCACGGGGGCCTTGATGAGGAGGCTGGCCTTTTTCGCCACCGCGAGGGCCGGAGGGGCGGTCGCGATCTCCTTCGCGCTGCATCGGAGGATGTTTTTCACCGTCACGAGGGCCGGGCTTGTCACCACGATCTCCGTCATGTGGTCCAGGACCGCGATCACCACCACCATCGCGATGCATCTGGGGACGGTTTTCACCTTCACGGGGTTTGGATGGGCCATCACGATCTCCTTCACGGCGAGATTCTGGCGCGGGTCCACGACGTGCGGGGCTCTCGCGGTTGGCTTCAGGGGACGGGCGGCCTTCGCCACGAGCTTCTGGCGCAGGTCCACGACGAGGTGGTCCTTCACGATTGGCCTCAGGTTGCGGCCGTCTTTCGCCGCTATCTCCACCACGAGCTTCGGGCGACTGCGGACGTTCGGCAGGCTGCTCGCGTCGAGGTTCAGGTTTGGCGGCCTCAGGTGCGGGATTAGCCGGAGGCGATGGTGGGGCATTCTCCTGAGCAGTTGCCGCCCCGCTAAGGGCAGCCACTCCGAGAAGCACAAACAGGGTGCGTTGGGTTGGTTTCATGGGTGAGTTGGGCTGGCGCTGAAGCGCGGTTCATGCGCCTAACGCCATGAAGGCTTTCTTTTGTGTATGCCGGGCCTTGGAAAAAAGAAGTCAGAGAAAAAATGTCCGGTTTGTCCGCCTCACGCGGTATATCGATTCCCGCCCGTTCATCCAACCATGAAGCACCTCCTCCTCACCCTGACTTTCTTGTGCAGCCTCGTGTCTGCTCAGGACTACCTCGAACTCGCTGCCAACCCCGGCGGCGCCGGCAAAGGCAAAACCGTTGTGCTCGTCGCAGGCGATGAGGAATACCGCACGGAAGAGTCCATGCCGATGCTGGCAAAGATCCTGGCCAAGACGCATGGCTTTAACTGCATCGTCCTTTTCTCCACCGATGAAGCGGCGGGCTACATCGACCCGAACAACCAGAAGAACATCCGTGGCACCGAGGCGCTGGACAATGCGGACCTCATGATCATCGGCACGCGCTTCCGCCAGCTCCCTGAGGCTCAGCTTGCGCCGTTTGCGCGCTATCTGAATGCGGGCAAACCGGTGATCGGCATTCGCACGGCGACGCATGCTTTCTCCGGTGGAGCCAAGACCGGCGAGTTCAAATGGTCGGAGTTCGGCCTTCAGATCCTCGGTGAGAAGTGGGTGGCCCATCACGGCGCGCACAAGAAGGAAGGCACCCGCAGTGTCTTCGAGACAGCGAACCTGAAGCATCCCGTGCTGCAAGGCGTTGAGGAGATCTTCGGCACCACGGATGTTTATGCGGTGAAGAATCTCGACCTCAGCCGCTCGACTGTGCTGCTTCGTGGTGCGGTGACGGAGAGCCTGAATGATCGCTCTTATCCTGTGAAGGGTCCGAAGAACGACCCGATGCAGGCGCTGGCCTGGCTCTTTGAATACAAGACGCCAGACGGTAAAGGCACGGGCAAGTCCTTCTGCACCACGATGGGTGCCTCGGTGGACTTTGTGGATGAAGATCTGCGCCGCTTGATCGTGAACGCCTCCTTCCACCTGCTCGGTATCGAGGTGCCAGCGAAGGCGAAGGTGGACTTCATCGACCCCTTCAATCCGACGAATTATTCCGCGCTGAAGAGCGACCACTACAAGCAGATCAATCTGAAGCCTGGCGACTTCGCCACCGGCAAGAGCCCCTCCACCGGCCTGCCTGGTGAAAAGAAGAAGGAAGCCGCTGCTGCGAATGATCATCCTCACGCTCCAGATGCCGAGCCTCCCACTGCGACCACGGCTCGTGCTCAAACCGTCGCTCCTCCGGCGAAGGGCGAGCGTATCGTTCTGATCGGCAATGGCCTCGCCGAGCGCGACACCTGGTATAGCCGCATCGAAACTGAGCTTCACCTGCGCTACCCGAACGAAGAACTCTTCTTCCGTAACATGGGCCACGTGGGAGACACACCGGGCTTTCGTCCGCATCCAGCGCGCGTTTCGCAGTGGGCATTCCCCGGCGCGGAGAAGTTCCATCCCGACAAAAAGATTCACAACGGCAAGGGCTTCTACTCCACACCTGACCAGTGGCTCACCCATCTGAAGGCCGACACCATCGTCGCCTTCTTTGGCTACAACGAATCCTTCGATGGCCCGAGCAAAGTGAAGAACTTCGAGGACGAACTCGACGCCTGGGTGCAGCACACGCTGAGCAAGGCCTACAATGGCAAAGCGGCCCCGCGCCTCGTGCTCGTCAGTCCCATCGCGTATGAAAACCTCAGCGCCAAACGCGACCTGCCGAATGGCGACAAGGAGAACGCTAACCTCATCCTCTACTCCGCCGCTGTGGAGACCGTGGCAAAGAAGCGCGGCCTGACTTTCATCGACCTCTTCTCGCCCACGAAAGCGCTCTATGATAAGACCGAGGAGTCGCTGACGACGGGTGGTTTCGTGCCGAACGAAGAAGGCTATGAGAAGATCGCCGAGCTACTCGCCACTGGCATGTATGGTCATCAAAGCCGCGAATCGAAGGCTGATCCGAAGCTCGTGCATGAAGCCGTGAAGGAGAAGGATTGGTTCTGGAACAACGACTACAACATCCTCAACGGCGTCCACACGCACGGTCAGCGCTACAATCCCTTTGGCCCGCAGAACTACCCGGACGAAGTGAAGAAGACCCGCGAGATGGCCGCGCTGCGTGACACGCTGATCCACGATGTCGCCACCGCGAAGAAGAAGGAACTCGCCGTCGATGACAGCAAGACGCACAAGCTTCCTGAAGTGCCGACGAACTACCAGCCGAGCGTGAAGAATGGCAGCACCGAGTATCTCTACGGCGATGCCGCCGTGAAGTCCCTGACTGTGCCCGAAGGCTACAAAGTCGAGCTGTTCGCCAGTGAGAAGGAGTTCGCCAATCTCGCGACCC